>JBAUTA010000521.1:0-8227 GCA_049581985.1 Kovacikia sp. | reverse complement strand
ATTAAAAATTCAGTGTGCTCTGTAATTTCAGAGCACCCTGAATTTTTATCTGGAGCCATTGATAGCTGTCGCCAGTTTGGTTAGGACAGAAGATTAAGCGGGGAGTGGGGGCGTTGCCCCCAGCCAGGAATTCCACCCCTGCACCCTATCCTAACCAGTAGGGCTACGGCTATAGTTCTCTTGAACCAGCTATCTGGACCAGGCCGAGGAATCAGGGAATAACCTTTTCCCTAGCCTTAGCCTGGATGTGACTATTATTTCGATAGGGTCCGCCGCTTACTAATCATGCGATAGGACTCGATGACGTCACCCATTTCCCAGGCACTAAAACTATCGAGGCCGATACCACACTCGTAGCCCGTGTTAACCTCTCTGGTATCTTCTTTCAGGCGCTTCAGAGAATCCAAATTGCCTTCGTGAATCACATTTCCATTCCGACGGATGCGCACCTTAGAGTTACGGAGTACCTTACCTGACTGAACATAGCAACCGGCAACGGCACCACGACCCACGGGGAAGACAGCACGAACTTCAGCTTGTCCCAGGGCTTCCTCAATCAGTTCGGGATCCAGCAGACCTTCCATTGCCGCCTGGATATCATCTAACAGGTTGTAGATAATGTTGTACTCGCGGACGTCAACTCCTGCCCGATCTGCCGCCTGCCGTGCTCCAGTTGCCAGGGTTGTATTGAACCCGATGATGACGGCACTACTGGCAGCAGCCAAGTCCACATCAGTCTCACTGACTTCACCAGGAGCCGCATGTAAGACGCGGACCTGAACTTCCTTCTGAGGAAGCTCTTTCAGCGCACCTAGAATTGCTTCCACCGATCCCTGAACGTCTGCTTTAAGAACCAAATTGAGTTCCTTCAGATCGCCTTCCTGAGCTCGTTCCGAAAACGTATTTAAACTGACCGGACGGGATGCCAAGGCTCGGAGTAGACGGGTTTGCCGTTGCTCATCCGATCGGGCAGACGCGACTGAACGAGCTTCTTTCTCATCTTGGAAGACCAGGAATTCGTCACCTGCGGCTGGAACATCGCTTAAACCCAGCACTTCAACGGCGAACGAAGGACCTGCTTCCCTAACGCGCTGGAATCGATCGTTGACCATCGCTCGCACCTTACCCAGGGCAGAGCCTGCCACCAGGATATCCCCGACGTGCAGCGTTCCGTTTTGAATCAGGAGAGTGGCAACGGGTCCCTTGGCCTTATCCAGGTGGGCTTCAATGACCGTTCCCTTGGCCGCCCGATCGGGATTCGCGTAAAGGTCTTCAACTTCGGCAACTAACAGCAGCATTTCCAACAGGGTATCCAGATTATCACCAGTAATGGCGCTAACAGGCACCATGATTGTATCGCCGCCCCACTCTTCAGGAACCAGTCCAAATTCGGTCAGTTCCTGCTTCACCCGATCGGGTTGCGCTTCTTCCTTGTCTACCTTGTTGATGGCAACGACGATCGGAACCTCTGCTGCCTTGGCATGGCTGATGGCCTCAATAGTCTGAGGCCGAACACCGTCATCCGCAGCGACCACAAGAACCGCAATATCCGTAACCCGTGCTCCCCGTGCCCGCATCGCAGTAAATGCTTCGTGACCAGGCGTGTCGAGAAAGACGACCTGCTGCATTTGATTGTTATGCTCCACATCAACGTGGTAGGCACCGATATGTTGAGTAATCCCGCCAGCTTCTCCCTGGGCAACTTTTGTCTTACGAATCGAGTCAAGCAGCGTGGTTTTACCGTGATCCACGTGTCCCATAATGGTCACCACTGGCGGACGCCGTTGCAGGCTTTCCAGGTCTGACGCATCCAGCATTTCGGTGATCTTGCGAGCTTCTGCTTCCTTCTCGCCCGTCTCGACTTCTATTCCTAGTTCCTGGGCCACCATCCGGGCGGTGGGAATGTCAAGGGTTTGGGTGACCGTCGCTGCAATCCCCTTGAGGAATAGGGTACGAATGATTTCGGTCTCCGGTACTAAAAGCAGGGCAGAAAGTTCCTGAACCGTCAGGCTCCCTGTCATCACAACCTTGGTTGGCTTTTCAACCTTAGCTTCTTCCCGCCGATCGCGACGTTCTCGTGAAAAAGTTTGCCTTTTGGCTTTCGGGGTAATTGCTGCGGGTGGTTTTACCTGAGTCTGACGCAAGGATTTGGGTTTTGCGGGTCGGACCAAAGACAGACTGACTTGAACCGGCGAATCAGCATTCTTGTCCAGAAGATTTTCGAGATCGTCCTCATCTTCATCCAGGGTGGGCTGGGTACGACGCTTGGCCTTAGCCGCAACCTTTGCCTTTTCAGGAAATTCCCGGACGTCCTCTTCCTCTTCCTGCCAATTTTTCCCTTTCTTGGCAGTCCGGGGAGGGATCGGTCTATGCAGTTGAACTTCTCCTGGGGTAGGAGTAGAGCCATCTGTTGGGGCAGGTTTCGGCCGATTTGCCTTCAGGATAATAGGCTCAATCGGTTCTCCCCCATCTCCACCGCGGCTCGACGGCTGTTCCCGATTGGCTAAATCGTCTCCAGGACGAACTGGTCGCGGACGCCTTAACTCCACAATCGTTTGAGGACGGGGAGTCGGGCGATCAGCATTAGGCCTGACAGCGTCGGAGCGATCTCCAGAAGCGGCCCGGGCGGGTGCTTTAGTGGTTGAGGGGGCGTCTGCTCTGGGTAGACGGGCTGGTTTTAGCGAATCCCGCGCTCCCCCCTCTGAGACACTCCTCCCCTCAGACGCGCCCTGATCGGGCTGCGATCGCCTTAAAACGGGGCGGTTTGACAAATTAGCCTTAGGCGGCGGAACGCTAGGGGGTAAGCCAGGTCTGGCTGGGGGATTTGACAATTCTGGCTGCAAAACATCTTCAACGGGAGGTTCAACTGCCACAGGAGCGGGCTCTACCAATAATTCCGGTTCTGGCAAATTTCCATTCTCAGACCCGCTTTCAATATCTGTAACGGTCTCGGAAACAGGTTCTTCTAAATAAGAAGACGAATCAGGAACAGCCTCTAATTCCACTGCGGCAGTATCTACGAGCGGATGCTGGGGACGCCCTGGCGTGGCTGGCTTTGCGGGCGCTTGAACGGCCTGACTCCCGGTCGATTGGGCTGCGCTATAACTCGGAGGAGTCGGTGGTTCAGGGCTTTGCAGTTGACGAATGGCGGGCTTGCGAATTTCCAAAATTTGCTGCTTCTTCTGAACAGGAGCAGGAGCCTTTGCCTTGGGCTCAGCCGCCTGAGAATGCCCTTGGCGAGCCGGAATAGGCTTGGCGGACGATGGACGACTGGCAGCTTGTTTCTGGGCAGCAGCTCTAATTCGCTCAGCCTCCGAGTCAGTAATCGTACTGCTGTGACTCTTGACTGAAATATTTAGCTGTTCGCAAACTGCTAATAAATCTTTATTATCCAAATTTAATTCCTTTGAAAGTTCGTAAATTCTGACTTTGCCGCTGTTCATCCACCGTTCCCTCGCTACCTAATCCTGTTGTCACATAATTGCCTGCTGCTTTAACTAAACGACATTGGACTCAAATTGAGCTTATCCCTGGGTTCCTTAGCTTCGGGCGACTGCCTATTGCAATGGGAGACCATGTCAGTTTTTTCTCTAAGAGCAATTTCAAAATCTAATGAACTGCTCTCAGGTATGAACAGTTATCCTCTTTAATCTTGTTTGCACAAATTTCTTAATACTGAGGATCGCTAAGATAGTTGACCCGCTGCAACTCCAGTATTGATCGAGATGCGCCTACGAACGGACAATTTTCATTCTCGCACTAACTCTCCCTCGTAGAAACAGCCATCTAATTTAGCTTTGTTGCACCCTTGATCCCGATGGAATAATACCCGATATATCCATTGAGCGATATGACCAGCCCAAACAAAGGCTGGCTGACTAGCGCTGAAGGGCTTCCTGGCGATCAAAATGGGCAACTATCCTTTACGTATCTGGTCTTTATGTATCCGGTATGGATATGAAACCTTTTATCAGTCTATACAATTTGAGAAACATGAACCAACCGATTGTAGTCAACCGATTGTATCTTAGCTAATTCGTCTTTACTTCTGCTGCAGTTCAAACTCCTCAGCCTTAGAATGAGGCTCGTTGGATAGCCGCTGCCAGAGCGTTTCGTAGATTCCGTCGGATACAGAGGCTTTGAGTACACGGCCCATTCGGTCTTTACGCTGAGCGATTTTCAGGCAATTGGATTGGGGGCACAGGTAAACTGAGCGACCAATACCCTGATCTAATTCTACCGTTTGAGTGGAATGTACTCTGACAATCCGCCAGAACTCTGATTTGTGGGCGATCCTACGACAACTTACACAGCAGCGATAATTAGGTTCCATCTAAGCAGCAAAAAAGTTGAGAAATGGGTGAGACGGCAACGGGTGTCTCTTTCCAGGGCTGATTTATTCCAGGGCTGTTTATTGAGCAGTATCGGTATTTTCTTCGGCTTCAGCAACCATAGGGTCATCTGTTTCAGCGACCAGGGGGCTATCAGTCGGATCATCTCCGTATTCGCTATCTTGCTCGGTTTTTTCTTGATCAGGATCTTCGTAATCGACCTCTTGATCTTCTTCTAGTTCATCTGACTCCTCATAATGAGCGTTTTGGGCTTCACGACGGGCTTCAAGGGTGGCAGCAATCTTGCTGTTCTCTGCTTCGTAGTCATACTTGGCAGAGTCTTTAATATCAATTTTCCATCCCGTCAGGCGGGCCGCCAAACGGACATTTTGACCTTCCTTGCCGATCGCCAGACTGAGTTGATCTTCGGGAACCAGGATGTGAGCCTGTCTACCCTCAGGATCAATCAGCCGCACTTCATCAACCCGTGCAGGGCTGAGGGCATTGGCAATATAGGTGGCAGGGTCGGGTGACCAGCGAATGACGTCAATTTTTTCGCCGCGCAGTTCATTGACCACTACCTGAATTCGAGATCCCCTGGCACCAATGCAGGCTCCCACAGGATCAACATCGCGTTCCAGGGTGTCCACTGCGATCTTGGTGCGGGGACCTACGAAGCGAGAGGGCGGGTTTGCTTCCCTGGCAACGGCCACAATCCGAACAATTTCATCCTCAATTTCGGGCACTTCGTTCGCAAATAGGTATACAACCAGGCCTGCATCGGCTCGAGATACCAGAAGTTGTGGTCCCCGGTGTGAGCCTTCTGAAACTTTTTTCAAGAGGACTCTGAAGGTGGCATTTGCCCGATAGTTGTCGTTTGGCAGTTGGTCGCGCTTGAGCAACTCGGCTTCCACCTCCGGTTGCCCGAACCCACTGTTAACCGCCATAATGACGGACTGTCGTTCAAATCGCAGAACTCTTGCCTGAAGAACAGTCCCTTCCAAATCCTGAAACTCTTCCTGCACAAGCTTTCGCTGTTGATCCCGCAGTTTTTGTGCCAGGACTTGCTTGGTTTGAATGGCTGCCATGCGACCGAAATCGCCCTGATCCGGTGTGACATCTAAGACGACTTCCTGCCCGGGTTGGGCTTCTTCCGCCACTTCCCGAACTTCCTGTAAGGAAATTTCGTGATCCGGGTTGCTGACTTCTTCAACGATCGTTTTAGTGGCTAAAACGCGAAACCCTTCTTCTTCGACATCTAATTCCACTTCAAAATTGGTGAAGTAGTCTTCATCAAACAGGGGATTGTCCATCCGCTGGGTCCGGCGATACCGTTCATAGCCCTTGATTAGGGCTTCTCGCAATGCTGCCTGAACTGCCAGTTTGGGCAGATTACGCTCGCGACTGATGCTATCAATCATGTCTCTGAGCCCAGGTAAGGTGACCATTGACATAGGGAGAACTCCGTTTATGTGAAGGGGAAAGAAAGTGAAGGAGAAAGAAAGGATAAATTAGGATATTTAGGAGAAGGTGAAACAGAGCGGGCTGATTGCTAGAGAAGATGGGCAAGGATAGCCAATGGGAATCAAGATTTTCTATCCTTTAGCCTTGATTAGGCTTGATCTTTCACATCTTTTTCGATCAACGCTTTTCGTCTAGTTGAACCCTGGTAACCAGAGCCCGAGGAATCTCGATCGCCCGTCCCTTTTGACTGAGATGGAGCGTGGCTTCATCCCGACGGATTAATTGACCTATCCACTCCTGTTGTCCGGCATAGGGCTCAGAGGTCGTTACAACCACGGCAAACCCCTTAAATGAGACAAATTCGCGATCGGTTGTCAGAAGACGGGAAATTCCGGGACTGGAAACCTCTAGCACATAGGCGTCAGGAATAATTGCCGCAGCGTCCAGGATCGGTTCCAGGGCGCGGCTCATTCGTTCGCAGTCCTCCAGACTGGTGTCGCGATCGGGATTAAAAATATCGATCCGCAAAATTGGAGGATGCTGATTTGTATGAAGCACTGCCCCAACTACCTGCAAACCCAACGAGTCAGCTATTGGTGCAGCCAAATCAAGAATTTTTGGGATTAGCGGATGAGCCATGACGACATAATATAGACGTAAATTAAAACGTAAATAAAAAAAGTGGGTTAGCACCCACTTCCCATGAAATGAAAACTTCCATGAAATCGGAAGAACCGCGAGAGATTCTCGCGGCCACGTGTCTCAGTTTAGCTTAATTTTTAGGGGATAAGTGATGGGTCTGATGGATAAGTCCATTGCTCAACTTGCATTTATCACCCAAGTGGTAGTACCATTGAAGACTGTGTTTAATTGAAGCGACCCATGCCTAAGTTGAAAACCCGCAAAGCTGCTGCAAAGCGATTTAGAGCCAGCGGAACAGGAAAAATTATTCGCCGTAAGACGTTTAGAAGCCACTTGCTGGAGCACAAGAGTGCTTCCCGGAAGCGCCGTCTTGCTGGATCGGCGGTTGTTGATGAACGGGACGATGCGAATGTCCGCTTGATGCTTCCTTATCTGTAAGCGTTTTGAGTTCTTACGTCTTGGGTTTTGAGTCAGGGTTCAAAATTCAAAGTTCACAACTCAAAACTTTGGTGTTTCCCTGGTAGAACTTGAATTTTTAGAGGAACTTGTAAAAATGGCACGGGTAAAGCGCGGCAATGTTGCTCGGAAGCGCCGCAAAAAGATTCTGAAGTTGGCAAAAGGGTTTCGGGGTTCCCATTCCCGCCTATTTCGGACGGCAAATCAGCAGGTAATGAAGGCATTGCGGAATGCGTATCGCGATCGTCGTAAGCGCAAGCGTGATTTTCGCCGTCTTTGGATTACTCGAATTAATGCTGCCGCACGCCAGCATGGGATTAGTTACAGTCAACTAATCGGGGGGCTGAAGAAAGCAGACATTCAGCTTAACCGCAAGATGTTGGCCCAAATGGCAATTCTGGATCCGGCGGGGTTTGATCAGGTGTTGGCTCTGGTCAGTCAGTCAGTTCAGAAAAGAGCAGCCTAAAAGCTTTACGGGAATAGAATCCAGCCAATAAAACCAATCTTGAGATTAGAACTTGAGATTAGAAACAAAGCATTTGTGTCATGTTTGCGATGTGCGTCAAACTTTGCAGGAATGCTTTGTTTTTTCAATTTGATGGTTACTGATAGAACCTCCATGCAATCAATTTCTCGACCAGGCTTCGCAGCATTGGGTAGAGTTAGCTGGCTTTTCCGGTACGTTAGTCCGGTTTTGAGCCTTGGTTTGGTAGGGATGGCGCTCTGGATGCCTTCATTTGTCCGTGCAGAAGATCTGAAAACTATTCAACAGCGAGGGCAGTTAGTCGTCGCTGTCAAAGAGGATTTGCCTCCTTTAGGGTTTCGGGGCCCGGATGGGCAATTGCAGGGGTTGGAAATTGATATTGCCATACGACTGGCTCAGGAGTTGCTGGGCAAACCAGATGCCTTTGTTCTGAAGCCTGTGCTGAACCAGGAGCGCCTGCGAACGGTGTTGGAGGGACAGGTGGATATCGCGATTGCTAGACTCACCTTGACAGCATCACGATCGCGGGTTGTGAGCTTCAGCATCCCCTACTACCTGGACGGCACTGCTCTGGTGACAAAAGATCCTGCCCTTCAAACTAGCTTGGATCTAAAGACCCAAACCCTTGCTGTGCTGAGCAATTCCAGTACCGTAGAGATCCTTCGCAATCGGTTGCCGCAAGCCAAACTGGTTGGTGTGGAGTCCTATGAATCTGCGCGAGCACTTTTGGAAAGAGGAGAAGTAAGTGCGTTCGCTGCCGATGCCAGTGTGCTGAGCGGCTGGGTGCGAGAGTTTCCCCAATACCGGCTGTTAACCCCTACCCTTTCTGTTGAACCGCTCTGCATTGTGA
>JBAUTA010000520.1:0-1924 GCA_049581985.1 Kovacikia sp. | reverse complement strand
GATGACGATCTGAGATTTGTCCTTTACCCTTGAAGGTGGTCAACACCGGAGCATTTAACAGTTCTGCCAACGCGATAATGGCTGGCATCGTGAAACGGGCACCGTGACCGACAATGATAACGGGACGCTTTGAGGCTTTCAGGAGTTCAACGGCTTGCTGCAATGATTCTGGAGGGGGTGCGATCTGCATCGGCGTGATTCGTCCTTCGGGTCCAGACGCTTTAGCATTGGTCGCGGCCAGTTCATTTTGAACTTCATCCGGAAAAATTAGATGCGCCACATCCCGTTTTAGCAGCGCATGTTTGATGGCTTGAGTCATTAACTCCGCATGTTTGCTGTGGCTGAGAACCGTCTGACTCCAGGCGGCTACCCCACTAAAAGCCGCCGACAAATCGCATTCCTGAAAATTCCCCGTACCCAACACCTGAGTGCTGACTTGCCCCGTCATGGCCAGGATGGGAGCGCGATCGACTTTAGCATCCCACAGTCCCGTCAGTAGGTTGGTGGCTCCCGGCCCAGCGATGGTTAAGCAAGCCGCAGGACGACCAGTAAGTTTGGCGTAAGCAGAAGCCGCAAATGCCCCCGCGCCTTCGTGGCGAATCCCGATGAATGTGAGTTTCCCCTGTTCTTCTTGCCGCCGCAGGGCATCCGCTAACCCCAGGTTGGAGTGACCCACCATGCCAAAGACATGAGTGATACCCCAGTTCACCAGAGTTTCTGCCATCACATCAGTCACAGTACGAAGATGAGGCTTCTGATCGGAGATGGTGACATAGATGCCATCATCTCTGACTTCTACGGGAAAGTTTTCCAGCGCATCATCCACATCCAGATTTCCAGGGGGTTTGCCCGTCAGCGGGCAGTAGTCCCAACCATGCCAGGGACAACGCAACAAGCCATTTTCAATCGAACCTTCTCCCAACGGCCCCCCTTGGTGCGGGCAGCGATTATCCAGGGCACCATACTGACCGTTGTAATGAGTCATAGCCAGACTTTTGTGCCCCACAGTCACAGTTTTGACGCGACCTTCAGGTAATTCGTTCAATTCCAGTACTTTGAACCAGTGAGTTGCGGCAGCAGTCATGATTATTCTTCCTGACTAAAGGGGCATGACTCCGGCATAGTTGACCCCAGTGAGATACGCCATGTCCCGATCCCAGGTGGTCAAATCATCCAGACAGAATTGATTGAGGTGGGTGTGACCGCAGCCGCGAGCCAGCACTTGCATGAGTTCTGTTGAGGCGCGGAAGAAGCGGTTCAAGCGTTGTGCTGCCTCATCGATTATCAATCGCGATCGCAGGTGTTCTTTTTGGGTCGCAATGCCAACCGGGCAGTTGTCGGTATGGCAAGCTCGCATCCCGAGACAGCCGATCGCCTGAATCGCCGCATTGGAGAGCGCAATGCCATCGGCTCCCAGCGCTAAGGCTTTGGCGAAATCGGCTGGCGTCCTCAAGCCTCCGGTAACAATCAAGGTGACATGGGTAGCACCCCGTTGGTTGAGATAGCGTCTCGCTCTGGCTAAGGCAGGAATTGTGGGGACAGAAATGTTATCTCGGAAGATCAATGGGGCTGCGCCCGTGCCACCCCCTCGTCCATCCAGAATGATGTAGTCCACGCCGATCCGGAGTGCTGCTTCGATATCTTGCTCGATGTGCTGTGCCGAGAGCTTGACCCCGATGGGAATACCCCCGGTCATCTCGCGTACCGTTTCAGCAAATTTGCGAAAGTCTTCAACCGATTCCCAGTCTGGGAACCGGGGTGGAGAAACGGCGGGTTGCCCTTCCTTTAGACCCCGGACTTCTGCGATTCTGCCCATCACTTTGTTTCCCGGCAGGTGACCCCCCGTACCTGTTTTGGCTCCCTGACCGCATTTAAAGTGAAATGCCTGCACTTTCATGAGCTTGTCCAACGAAAAGCCAAAGCG
>JBAUTA010000519.1:0-4408 GCA_049581985.1 Kovacikia sp. | reverse complement strand
GGGGTAGGCAGGGGCGGGCGGGAAAGGAAAGACGAAAGGCAGAAGACCGCATCCAAAAGACGGATACCTGACGCCCCCCTTACCCCCTGCCACCTGTTCCCTGAGAAATGTTGTAATGGGTTTAAAGACCCCATTGCTTCTTTCTCTAATGCCGGAATGTCCTCGTTGCCATCAAACTGTTGAGACCCAGGCGATCGTCTGTCCCTTTTGCCGGACTCCTCTGAAAGCCTATGGCCATCCCGGTATTCCCCTCTACCGGTCAACTGGGAAAGAGCCGCTGTGTTTGACCTGTGTTTACCACGAAGATGATAGCTGTACGTTTCCGCAGCGTCCAAATGCGATGGAGTGTACGCTGTATAGCGATCGCATTAACCAGAATCTGGCGGAGATGCAACCAGGCTATCCAGGCAGTTTTTCAATCAAACTCTGGCTCAAGCGTAATCTAACCTGGATAATGCTTTTGGGGCTTCTCCTGATTAGTCTGATTTTGGTTTTGGTGAGATAGGTCGCTGGGGGATATAGCCCTAGCTCTATTGGTTAGGACGGGGCGCAGGAGTGGAACCTCTGGCTGGGGGCGAAGCCCCCACACCCCCATCTGCAACCTTCATTTTTTAAATTGGTATGACTTAAATACTGAATAAATGAGGTTTAGAGTTCACCGCAACCTGACGGGCAGTTCCATTGGTCGCGGTTGCTTTTTGAATTGGCATCACTTCATCGCTGCCATGGCTAACTTTAGCAAGTTACCCCAAGTGGGTTTTGCCTGAAAGCGGGTGGATAATTGTCCTACTTGCAACAGGTGACGGCGGCGGGCAAACCAGAAGGGGAGGGGATGGATGCGAAAGGGAGCGCGGAGCACAGACTTTTGGGGATGCTCAAACAGATAGGTATTGTGGACAAAGCCACTTCCCGATCGGATATTATCCCAAGAATTACCCGGAAATGCCCCCCAGGGAAAGGCAGGAAATGAAAAAAGAACGGCGGACCAAACGTTGACTCCGATCGCCCCATAATGGAGGTGGGCGATCGCGGTTTCCAACTCATTTGCCCATTGTTTTTGCGTCCCTGGATCAATCAGAAGGGTGCAGGACAGATTGCCCCACACGGTTTCGTTAACAAACTCGACTGCCTGGCTGAGAAACGCCCCAGCATCAGAAGCATCCAGGCTCACCTCGGCCAACACCCCACAAAAGGCTTCCTGAGTCAGGGCATATTCTCCCTGTTCTGCGGGAACCGCAGGAATCAGGGTCCAGGGCACGATTTCATCACTGCCAGAGTTGACAACTTGAGCTTGCGGGTAGCGGTTTAAAAATTCTAAAAAGCGCTGCTTGGCACCGGGATAGTAGGCATAGCGGGGGGGCGTTGCAGCCAGTTCTTGCTGCAGCAGATGGAGGAATTCTTGCCGCTGTTTCCAGCCTTGAGCGGTGACCACGACCTTAGCCGCAGCACAGTTGAAACTAGCGTTATTAACCACCATTCCCGCAATGTGACGAGCTTGAAAAGCAAGGTCTGATTTAGACCAGTTTCCCGGCACCACAATGACAGGTGTGACGCACCCCAGTTCTGAGCTAATTGGCTTTGGATTTAGCGGCTGCTGGGTGGCTTTTCGCGCTGCCTGCTCTGCCGGAGTTCCCCAGACGATCGCATCATGGGTAGCATCCGATCCGGTAATGTGAATAGTTTCGATCAGGGGATGCTGACAAAGATAACTGCCCAAATCAGCGCCACCATACACAATCTCAAGGAAGCCATCCTGACGGAGAGGTTCAAATACTTCCGCCAAAATTGAACCCATGTACTCATTCACCGGGTTCATTTTCAACAGCACAACGGCATCTTCAGCAAACAATTTGTACAGGGCATCCATCGGGGCGATCGACGAGACATTCCCCGCTCCCAAAACCAAGGCGACCCTGGCCTGGGGAGGTTGCTGCCGATAAACCATGCCCTGAATTGCTGATTGTCCGGGTTCCATCCACACTTCACCCGTAAATCCTAGCCACAGTAAGCGCTCCCTCAGGTTGCTGGGAAATACTTTGGCGATCGTCTGGTGATTGCGGGTGATCAGATTGGAGGGGGTGGGCTGTCCGTTTGCATTTAGAGTTTTGATTAGCTCTTGCAGGTTCCAGAGAAGGATGGAGGGTCCGACTAACCATTCCTCTCCCGCCAGGGTTTCCTCTGAATTAATCCCCTTCGCCCGACAGGCCGCTTTTACCCAGTCACTCGCTAAAGCGGTGGTATGGTCGATACAGCGTTGTAGATAGGTAATGCGGCTGGCGACGCTGACCTGAAGCCAGGCATTTTTGCGATCAGCAAGTCGTCGAACGATTTCATCTGCCTGGGCAAAAGACGTGATAGCTGGAGGGGAGATCGGGGCAGAATTAGCGGTAAATGGATTTCCGATCGATACAGTATTGAGTGGGTTGTCCATCCTGATTTCCCATTTCCAGATAAAGGATGCTTCAACAAAGAATGCTTTAAAGATAGTCTGAGATATTTCTGAGATATTACAGAGTCTGAGATATTACAGTGCTCACCTGGGCCAGATCCGGGGTACAGAGGGCACTCCCTCCACCCCGTTTCCATCCAGATGGTTGCTCTTTAAATTGGCCGCCCTCCCCGTTGAATGCGCCAGTATAAGATATTGAGGGTAGGCCCAGAGGATTTACCCCTGAGAAAAACAAAGAGTCTTTCTCTTATACCTTGAAATCGGGCAGAACTTAAACTAACCATACTGAAAGCCGTTATCAAAGGGGGCTTAGGGGGTGGGGCAGCCTTTTCCCGTAGTTGGGAGCGGGACGATAGCCATCGGGACTGACTAGAAAATCAGCCAGTGGGGAATTGGGATGAATTCAAAGGAAATCAAAAAAGAAGCAAATCTCCTCTACAAAGCAGTCTTTCCTCTCCTGGAGTTAGGCGGAAACTTTGAACTGTTGTTCTTGACCGATCTCGCTAAAATCATTCAAATCTGTGGCCGCTGCAACGGTGAAATCACTTCGAATGAACTGCTTGGGTTTCTGGTGGTTTATGCCCTTGTGAAACATGATAAAGAGAAACTATCCGTTGCGATTAATTTGTGGGAAGCGCCAAGTAAGGCGAAACAAAATGCTGAAAAAGAAACCCTCAAGATTCTGCTGGGGATCACCGGAGAACAGACAAAAGACCAATTAGCACTTCCTTCTGTATTGAATCAATGGGATGAGCAAAAAGGAACCAACTATTTAGATAAGGCGATTAATGCGATCTATCGGTTTGCTCAGGTAATTGTGAAGGCAGATGGGCGGGTGACAATGCCAGAAATGGAGGCTTTGTCCCACATCTGGCAACTACTTCACTCCTATGACGACCCGCAAAAGTTTACCAAAGATCCCATTACACCATCCCCTCCGGCAGCGGCTAAGGGACTGGATCAGGTATTGCATGAGCTAAATCAGTTAATCGGGCTGGAGAACATTAAAAGTGAGATTAAAACATTAACTAATTTTTTGAAGATTCAGAAGGAGCGATCGCAACGGGGGCTACCAAACACGCCCATTTCTCTGCATTCAGTCTTTTGTGGCCCGCCAGGAACCGGAAAAACTACAGTAGCCCGTCTCATCGGGCGAATCTTTAAAGAACTGGGATTGCTCACGAAAGGGCATTTAGTCGAAACCGATCGGGCCGGTATGGTGGCTTCTCATATCGGTGGCACGGCAGAAAAAGTAGACAAGCTGGTTGAGTCTGCTCTGGATGGGGTGCTGTTTGTCGATGAAGCCTATGCCCTCACACCGGAGGAATCCGGACGGGATTTTGGGCAGGAGGCGATCGACGTGTTGCTCAAGCGGATGGAAGATTACCGCCAGCGATTGGTCGTGATTGTGGCAGGCTACACCGAACCGATGGATATCTTTCTTGAGTCAAATCCAGGCTTGAAATCTCGCTTCAATCGATATTTTTACTTCAAAGACTACACCCCTGACGAACTGGTCGCCATTTTTAATCAGCTCTGCAAAAACAACCACTTTCAACCAACGGAAGCAGCCAATCAAACCCTGGGCAATCTGTTCGCCAGTCTTTATCACAACCGCGATGAAAGGTTTGGCAATGCCCGTCTGGTGCGGAACCTGTTTGAGAAAACGATCGAACAGCAGGCAAACCGATTAGCTGCCGTTGGGTCACTGACTGATGAAATCTTGACCACGATTCTTCCCGAAGATATTCCCCTCATTAAAACGATGCTGCCCCTCAGCGAGGCGATCGAGTAGCACCGCAGTCCTTTGTCCGGCTATATTCCTGTCGGAGGATGTCTGATAGAAGAGACACAGGCTAGTCTGTTACTGTCTTCTCTAATCCCAATTTAAATAGCGAACAGGGCAGATTGGGGACGGGGTGTAGGGGTTCCACCCCTGGCTGGGGGCGAAGCCCCCAC
>JBAUTA010000518.1:0-2045 GCA_049581985.1 Kovacikia sp. | reverse complement strand
AAGGAACTCCATCATGGTCTTGAGCGGGAATAGTACGTTATAGACCAATCGACCTCCTCTCCGGGATGTACTCACATAAACCCAGAGCAGATACACCCAGAGGTTGACCAGAATAAAGGCCAGTGCGACAAATAACAGTCTAATGACTGGATTTTTCGTGGTGGTGCGAATCCGGCAATGATTTTTGATGCGGTAGTTGGTTTCAATGCCAAAGCGTCGACGATAATGCAGGCGGATGCCATGGAGCGCCACCTTAACACGATAAACAACATAAATCAGGTAAGCAATGCCGTGCAGTCCCTGGCAACCCTTGCGATAGGTACAGATTACCGCCAGTTGACAGTCCACGGAGCCATACTGGTCACTGTTGAGGGTATAGGGTGTGAAATAGCTGGTACGTCCGCGACAGAACTGCCGAGTGCCTCTCTGCTTGCCCCGAATTACCGCAGGCATCATGAAGGGGATGCTGAGGGCTTTGAGCCAACGAATGACGGGGACGCAATAGAATCCCCGATCCAGGCAAAGGCTTTTAACCCTGACCTGCAAGGGTGTCAACCGCGCCAACAATTGGGTGATGGTGGCCACCAGCGTTTCGTCTTTCCGTACGGCGTGGATCGCCAACGTCACGCGCTGATCACGGCGAATCAAATAAATACTGGCATAGGCAAAGAAAGAGGTTGTGCCAGCTTTAGCTTGAGAACGATAAATGTAGGGGGCTTCATCTGCGCTCGGTTCACCGTAATAGGGAATCAGATTTAAGTCGATAGCCAGTCGATGACGGTGATTGAACACTTGCGGCGGGAGTCGATGGTGCAAGGCGTCATTGAGTTGCACTTCTAAGCTCGCCATATCGTCGAGCTTGTTGAGATGATGACGAATCCCATTACCAGTGGGGAGCCCTTTTAATCGTTGGGTGGTGTGCTCGATGCTATCGATGCGACTTGCGGCTCGCAGGAGCACTTCGAATAATGTTTGGAGACTGCAAGCTCCATTCATTTCAATGGGTAGATGCTCTAAAAGACAGTCCAGGGTTGCAGCTAAGACACCCTCGTCGGTCAGGGCCGGGGCTGACTTTGTTGGTAATGAAGATGAGGTAGTTGTCATGGCTGATTCTCCACGCTTCTAACTTGACACTACCCCTTTACTAGACTCAGTTTTCGATCTACTGAGTCTGATTAAACATATATAAACGCCTGAAAAAATCTAGATCTTCCTTAGTATTTATCCCGCGTGATTCAATAGAATTTTGAATTAGTACCCTTTTTATAACCCAGTTACATTGGGTTGACAAAAACGAAAGGAAGGGAAGAAAATTAATTTCGCCAGTCAAAGAACCCTTTGAATCTAATTTAAGAAATTGACTCCATGATTCAAGGATAGTATCAACTGAAAGACAAAATGTGCCAACATCAGCAAAGCCTTTTGGCTGACAGATATCCCCCTCCCGCTCCTGCAGGATTTTCAACAGCTTTTCATTATCATCATCAAACAAATACTGGACGTAAGGTTTATCTACCACTGTTACTGGAATAGTACATTGTGAACTATAAGCTTTTGACTGGAGATCCAATGTTTTCTTTATTGTTTGTTCGGAAACATAAACTTGGTCTCCCCAAATTATGAGAATATTCTCAAAGTTTGCCCAGCTCTCATATCCGGTAAAAATAGCATCTCCCATTCCAAGAGGCTTATCTTGAATACTTAACGATACAAAATCATCCAGATCATCATTCTCGAGTTCTTTTTGAAATAAGGAATAGCCTTCACGAGAAAGCACAACATGAATATGATCAACATTGGCATGTAGGTTCTTTAATAAAACTTGCCAAATTGTTTTCTCTCCTTGTAAAGGAACTAGTATTTTTGGAATGTTTAATCCTAATCTGCTTCCCCGCCCGGCAGCAGGGATAACCGCACAGAATTTCTTGGCACTCACGTTAAGTCCTCATAATGTGCTCTAACATATAAATAGAAATCTTTTAAACTTTCAAAACAAGGTATATCTTGTTGAGGCTTTGTACTATTAACCCTAACAACTTCAATTC
>JBAUTA010000517.1:0-2709 GCA_049581985.1 Kovacikia sp. | reverse complement strand
AGGGGTACCTCCAATGGAATTGGAGGACGATGCCCAAACAGGCGAAATCGCCTGGCGAATGCACGCGCCTACGGTCAGCTCTGAGCTGGCAGAAATTATAGATAGGATGGTGTGTTATGACTTTCGGTATCGATACCAAACAGCGGTTGAAGCCCTAGATGCACTGCAAAGCTTATCCACGCAAACCATTGAAACAGATTTCGATCTCCCGGAAGAAGCGATTACGCTGCTCTCGCCCCTACCATTACTATCAACTGAATCGGAAAAGGTCACTTCTGAGATGGACCTGGCCTCCATAAAAATGTTCGCTCCAACCGCCTCTCAGGATGAAACTTTGACCCTGGATGGAAGTGGCATTTCAGCCGAGCCACTCGATCAATTCCAGGCGTCTCAAGCAACCAATCTGGCTCAGTCTACGCTTCTCAAACGCTTAATTCAAACGCCATCGATTAGTCTAGTCCCGGCTTTGGCGGGTTTGGCTGTAGTTGGTTTGGCCCTATTGTATGCCAAATCCGATATCCTTCTCCAGCCCATTCAGAAGGCGACTGCACCTTTCAGCTCAACGGTCAGGCGGCTTACCGGAACAAGCAATAGCCCTGCTGCAAGCCTCACGCCTGCTTCTAATCAGGCATCAAGTTTGGTGGAGCAAGCTAGCCAGTTGCGGAAGCAGGGGCACTATCAAGAGGCTCTGGCTGCTTATGATCAGCTAATTAAACTCAACCCAAAGATGGCACTGGCGTATTGGGGGCGGTGTGATAGCCTGGTCTCCCTGGGTCGATCGGCGATCGCGATCGTCGCTTGCAACGATGCCCTTGCCCTCAAACCCGATTATCCAGAGGCTTTGTGGAGTAAGGGTAAGGCTTTCAGGCAGCAGAAACGGATTATTGAAGCCCTGGGTCTGTTTGAGGAGGCAACCTTACTCAAGCCTGATTTTACCGATGCCTGGGTTGATCGCGGCATGGCGCTGCAAGAGGTTGGTCGTTCTGCAGAAGCGATCGATGCTCTGGATCAGGCAATCTCCCTCAACCGCAACTCTGCCGCAGCCTGGAGTACGAAGGGGGCAGCCCTATGGAATTTAGGACGATTTGACGCAGCGATTAATTCCTTGGACAAGGCCCTGCAAATTCAACCAAATGCTCCTGGGGCCAGTGCCCTTCGCCAGCAAGCAAGAGAGCAATTGGGATACTAAGGGACTTGCGGAATGACCCCGCCCAGGATAGGGATCGCAAAGCCAAGGCGTTTTTTGTGCCCCGTGGGGAGATCCAGGCCAATGCCTATAACCTGTCGATCAACCGCTATCAGGAAACGGAGTACGAAAAAGTCAGCTACGACCCGCCAAAGGTTATTCTGCAAAAGCTGCGGGTGCCAACTGATGGGCTACGACTTCGATCGCCAACGCCCTATCGATCAATTCATCGTTGACTTTTACTGCAAGCAACTCATACTTGCGATCGAGATCGACGGTTCCTCCCATGACAGCGAGCAGTCCCAGGCCAAAGACCGCGATCGGCAAGCCCGGTTAGAAGCTTTGGGCGTCAAGTTTCTGCGCTTTCGGGAAGCTGACGTGCATCGCGATATTGATGGGGTCGTGGGGGCGATCGCGGCATGGATTGTGACACATTTACGGCGATGAAACCTCTTCGCCCTGGGACAGGGGCGAAGGGCGATCGGTGAATTCGAGGGCACCGATTCTTTCCTTGATAAAGAATAGTGCGCCACTCTGGGAAATAAAGGCTATCCTGGGGCTTAGTTTGAACTGAATTGTGGGAGAAGCTGTGATGAAACTGCGATCGTTGCTTGCTGTTTTGGGGATGGCAGCCCTATTGGTCAGTTGTTCTAGCAGTCCTGATAACAATCAGGCACAGGCTCCAACAGGGCAGACTGCGGATGGAACGGCGCAGTCACCGCCTCCGTCTGCGAAACCACAGAATTTTCCCAATCCGCTTGCCAGTCCGACTGCGATCGCTGGGGTCCGGGCGGTTCCAGGATTGTTGCAGCCGACTAATGCCCAGGCTCGAATTCCAACCATCCCGACGGGGCGTCGGGATCCTTTTGCTGCCGTTATGACGCCGCCATTGGCATTTACGCCTGGGGGCAAGGTGACAGTTTCATCGTCGATTCCAGCTCAGGGGGCACTCCCCCGGTTTAAGCCTGCCACCCTGCCTAATTTCTCGCCCCGCCCTAATTCAGGCGCATTCCCTCCGATTAGGGTATCGGCTGCACCTGGTTCCAATGCTCTTCCTGCTATGCCAATTCCGATGGCCCCTCCCTCTCGGACAAATCAGGCAGAGGCGATCGAAATTAGTGGAGCGCTGCAAATTGGAGGAACATGGGCCATCATTGTAAAAGAACCCGGTGCTGCGACCAGTCGTTATGTTAAAGCTGGAGACTATCTCGCGAATGGACAGGTGTTGGTTAAGCGAATCATCGCTGGGTCCGATCCCACTGTTGTTTTGCAGCAGAATGGTGTTGAGGTGTCCAAGTCGATCGGCAGTTCTACAGGTCCAATTGCCAGAAATAGCTAAGTGTTTCTATGCTTGAACCAATTGCCCAGCAAGGTGTTGCGACAGGGGGCAAGATTGCCTCAGGCTTACCGGAAAGGCGCAGCCTTAACTCTCAGGAGGCTTATATTTGTCCGATCTGTCGCCATGGGCAAATATCCTCGCTGGCCTTGATGGATGCGTTTGCGTGTGGGTTTTGCCGTCATAT
>JBAUTA010000516.1:0-3205 GCA_049581985.1 Kovacikia sp. | reverse complement strand
ATATGACTCAGGCGTGTCAGGCTGCTCGTGAGGGTAAACCACTGCCTTCTTTATTGCCCCTACCAAAACGGGCTCTCGCACAAGAGCAGGACTTATTTTACTGCCTGAACCCTGTAGTCGGTTACGTTATTTCTAACCTACGAATCATTCCTCCTAAATCGTTCAGGTTATTTTGGCTAGCCTCTTTAGCATTAACCAGAGCAATCTACGGTAGGGTAATAACCAGTAGAAAAACCAGAAAGCTCCGCCATGTTCACGGGAAAATGCTTTCCACTCATGAAATGAAAGCAAAGTGATATCCTCCATCGCCAGTCCTTTGGGGCGATGGACCAAATTCCAGTTAGCTTGAGTCAGTTCGGTTTTTACCATACGACTACTGTGTGGATTGGTAGAACAAGTTCCCAGGTAACCCGGTGCCATGTAAACAGAGCAACGTTTTCGACGTGCCCTGAGTCCATAATCGATGTCCCCTAAGTTGTGAATGTATTCTGGGCTAAAGTTTCCTACAAGGGCTGCAACGACACGAGGAACCAGTACGCAGTTTCCATGCGAAGTATCGCAGAGGCGTGGTTGGTCTGGATCCGAATGTACGTGGTGAAACTTTAGAGGATGCCACCAGTAGGTCTGTATTAGCCCACCATAGCTAGGACTCCCAGTCTCTGGATCAAGGGTGGAACCAACCACGATCGCCTTACCCTGTTCTTGACTAGAAAGTTTGGCAGAAACATCTAGCAAAGTCTTAAGGGCATGGGGGTAAAGAACCGTATCGTCATTTAACCAGAGGTAATAGTCAGGATCTTCTACCTGTGCAGTTTCAAAAGCATATCGCATTCCCCCATTCCAGAACAGGCTTCCAGTTCCTCGAATCAAATGAACGTTAGGATATTCCTGCTGTACTGCCTCTGCCGTTCCATCAGTGCAGGCATCATCTACCAGGTAAGGTTTCAGCTGAATTCCTACAGGAAGGCTCTGTTGACATAGGGCTTGCAAGCATTGCAGCGTTTTTTCGCGCCGATTGTAGCAGGTAAGGAGGACGGCAATGGTCGTTAGCAGCATAATTCTTTAATCCTGGTTGTTAACATAGAGTTTTCAATGCAGTACCTACACTGCGCTGAAATTGGGTGTGCCGATTTTGAACCCAGGCTTTAACTGATTCTAGTTCGCTACGGGTGACAGGCTGAGCGATGGCTTTCTGTAAATATTCAGCAAATTGCTCTGGTGATTCGGCTAACTGTACAGTGGTCGGTAGAGCCGCAATTCCACGCAGAGCAAAGGGAGTTGCCACAAATGGTAGACCCAGCCCGATCGCTTCTAAGGTTTTGATCTGGATTCCACCGCCGCGAATGGAGGGAATGGCAATTACCTTTGCTTCCGCTAGAAATTGTGGAGCATCTTCCACAAATCCCAGATACTCCACATTAGAATATTTGCCGTTTAACCATTCTGCACCTCGTCCGGCAACTTGAATTGATAGCTGGGGTGGCAGATGGGGATAAACCTGATCAAAGAAATAACGCAAACCATCCGCGTTGGGTTTCCAAAGCCAGTTACCAATCATGCCAATATCAAAGGTTTTAGGATGGGTTGGATCGACTGGCTCTGCAGCACTGGCAGGTAATTCAAATACTCGCACAAAGTCTATTTTACCTAATTTAGTAAAGTAATCTGCATCATACTGAGTTAAAGTCCAAATTTCCTGGCTAGTGACAGCAAGTTCATCCTCAATCTGCTTGACCAGTCGTGCTTCACGCTGATACACCCACTGCACTAGAGTACTTGAGGCATCTTTGAGCTGCTCCAGATAAATTTCATGCTCTAAATTATGGGCTAAAACAACTACCTTGCCGTGACCAGCAATGGTAGATTTCAGCCAGTAGAGCAGGGATGAATGCTCTAGAATGACTACATCATACTTATGTTTAGATAGCAATGATTTAACAGTTTGAATATAGCGCTTTGAATAATACTTAGCAGATGTGTAGGGTAGTTGCTGAAAAAGAGCGAACGCAGCCCAAAGTAAGGGATAGTACCCTGCTGCTTTCGTTTCAATATGACGTTCTCCAACCTCGATCGTATCTTCACCATAGGGATGGGGATCTCCCCAACGGCGATAGCCCACAACAGTAACCGAATGTCCCAGCGTTTTCATGGCATTAATAAAATGTTGGGATGCGATATCTCCCCCTCCTGTAACATATTTACTGGGAATTACAGTCGTCAGATTTAGAATTTTCATACAGTTTCTATACATGGTTATCACCTACTACCGACATTGCCCTGAGGAAAACTGGTCTCGTCAGACCCGACAACAGGTTGTTGCCGTGCATATTCCTTGGCCGCTTCCACAGGCTCGGCAACCGCTTTAAACATTAACTGTATTTAGTCACAGCAAGAGAGAGGGCTTATTGAGAATGAGCATTCCCCAAGCCCTACTTTGATGCAGAAGCTTGTAGCATTGGTGGAGAACGCCCTGCATTAGCCATCAAAGCAATTCCTCCATAAAGTGCTTAACTTGCTTGACAGAAGAAATCCAGTTTAAGCGCGATTCATATTCGTGGAATGCAGAAAGAGCAAGTGATTTATATTTTGTGTAGTCTGAAAATAGATCAAAAATATAGGTACAGTACTCTGAAATAGTTGCCTCCAAGTCAAATAGCTGGCCATTGGCTCCTGACCTGATGGTGGTAGAAATTCCTCCCACCTTAGTCGAAAGGCAGGGAACACCAAAAGAATTTGCTTCACAAAAGGCCCCTGGAGTGCAGTCAGCGATTGTTGGCAGGATCAAAAAGTGTGACTCAATGATCAATTTTTTGAGTTTTTGCACCCCCTCCTCTGTAGACTTATTAATGTATCCAATGGAATTAATGAAGTCTGGTAGACAGTCATTCATAGGTGGTGTACAGCCCACAATTGTTAACTCTGTTTTGAGTCCTGCTTCATTTAGGGACTCAGCAACTTTATAAGCAACCTCTCCTCCTTTACGAACCCAATCCACTCCAAGAAACAGCAGTTTACAAGTGTTGGTTTGGCGAGAATCAATCAATACTTTTATGTCTTCTAAAGTGTGGCTCTGATTCAGATTCGCTCCGTAAGGAACAACTTTTATCTTATTGGGATCGGTACCGTAGTCTTCAATCGCACTTTTCGCTGCCCAATCTGATGTATAAATTGCCAGACTACATCGATCTAACGCTGATTGGTATAT
>JBAUTA010000515.1:0-1662 GCA_049581985.1 Kovacikia sp. | reverse complement strand
GGCAGGTAATTGCGGAGATGGGTAGTACAGGCCGAAGCACAGGTCCCCACTGTCATTTTGAGATCCATCTGCCGGGGAAGGGAGCCATTAACTCAATTGCAATGCTTCCCCATTGAAATGGTTTCGTAAAGGGTCGAATAAACAGAGCTTGCCGCCAGAAGTAGTACAATTGAACGCAGTCTGTGACCCTCTAACCATGCGGCGTGATACGATTTTTTATCAACTGTTTGCCCAATCGCCAGCGCTGCTGTTTGAGCTACTGGAAACCGCTCCTGCCAATGCCAGCGAGTATCGGTTTGATGCCGTCGCGGTGAAAGAACCCCGGTTTGAGATTGATGGGGTCTTTCTGCCACCGGAAACTGACAGTCCGGGTGTGATCTACTTTTGCGAAGTCCAATTTCAGAAGGACAATCGGCTATTCCTTGAATCAGGGGTATATCGACATAATGCGATTAGGGACGCTGCTCAGTTATCCGCTTTAAACTTGTATTGGCTAATATTTCAATCAAGCCAGAGTAGCACTATGTTATCTAATCGTGGGGGGCGAGGCTGTACCTGGATGGGTTGTCTCTTAACCCTTATCGTCAATTTTGCTGTCTGGAGTGTTGCCCTATGGCAGATCATTAGAGGCATTGGTTGGTTTGCTTACGCACCACCTCATGATTTTGGTTTGAGCATGGCTATCTACTTCGGCATTGGGCTATTTCAACTGCTATATCTCTTTCCGCTAGCACTGATTTTGCGAAATCGGGGCAAGATGAATGCAATTAAGGGCATCGCGATCGGTGCTGTAATCACCGCCATCCTTAATGCTATTGGTCTATTAGTCATGATTTGGTCATAGCTGTCTAAAATCCCTAACAGTCTGCCCGATGAAAACCCCCGATCGTCAACATCAAGATTGGAGCAGCAATCTATAACAGGAGACTGTGAGCATTAACGTTCATACTGGCTTTGCTAGTGAAAGCTAACGGAGTAAACCTGTAGCGATCGAAATCTTTACCCTGGCGGGTCTAACGGTAGTTGGCTTGAGTTTTGGTTGTTCAGTTTGCACAATACCCCTGATGACTCTCTTTAGCGGCAAAATTGAGCGGTTGTAAGCTACATCATGCTGAGAACCATTTAACGCAGAGACAGCCCGCTCCATCAAGTTTGTTCTACTGCGAGTTATGGTCACAGCCTCCACCATCAAACCCACCTGTATCACAAACCCCAGCGCTATCGCTTGTGCTCAAATCACCGGAGCTGTGACTACCAGAATTATGCCATCCCCAATCGCTGTACTCAACCCCATCGCCATATATCGTCCCATAATAATCATCATCCTGACTAATTACGCCCCTAATCGAAGGGACTGGAGGGGACTTGGATGCCTTGACAAGCCCTACTATCAGTCGAATAACGCCGACCACTGCGGCACCAAAAATAACAATTAATACAAATTCACCCAATAAATCGAACACATCTCCGGATCTGTTTAAGAGCAAACTAGCTGACAAGAAGGTGAACATAGGATTAGCGCTAATTAATATCCATTGAAGTGAACCCATGAATTCGGACAGAAGATCGAAGACTTTAAGGAAGTTTTTCCTTTATATCACATTCCTCTTTTGTTGTTCATTCCATTTCTTCTCATATTCATCTGGTGTTAGATAGCTTAAT
>JBAUTA010000514.1:0-1931 GCA_049581985.1 Kovacikia sp. | reverse complement strand
TGCTAAAACGGGGACTGGCGTCTAACACTAGCGTTCTTTCATCAAAAACGCCCGGGCCTAGTTTTCCGATGATTCCCTATGCCGAAGTGGCGTTGCGAACAACCCGGTTCATGGCTGAGGTCCACGCTGATAGCCAGGAAATTAGCACTCAGCGCGGACTTGACCTGGTACTGGGCGGCATTTTTGATCAGGTCGGTGGGGGCTTTCACCGCTATACGGTGGACCCTACCTGGACAGTCCCCCACTTTGAAAAAATGCTCTATGACAATGGGCAAATTATCGAGTATCTGGCGAATGGGTGGGCAGCGGGATTACGGGAGCCTGCCCTGGAACGGGCGATCGGGCTGACTGTCGAATGGCTCAAACGGGAAATGATTGCCCCTGAGGGCTATTTTTTTGCGGCTCAGGATGCCGACAGCTTT
Source organism: Kovacikia sp. (assembly GCA_049581985.1). GTDB lineage: Bacteria > Cyanobacteriota > Cyanobacteriia > Leptolyngbyales > Leptolyngbyaceae > Kovacikia. The sequence goes on along the minus strand of JBAUTA010000514.1, from coordinate 1,509 downwards.
TCAAATCCAACCGAGGCAGAACCCGAAGAAGGAGCTTTCTATGTTTGGGATTACAAAGAACTGGAAACCTTACTTACCCCAGCAGAGCTGAAAGAACTAACCGCCCAATTCACCATCACAGAAAAGGGCAACTTCGAGGGTTACAACGTCCTACAACGCCATCATTCCGGTCAGCTAGCAGATACCGTGGAAGCGTCCCTCAGCAAGTTATTCAAAGTTCGCTATGGAGCTACTGCTGAGGCGCTGCCCAACGTTCCTCCTGCCCGTAACAATCTGGAAGCGAGAACGACAGCCTGGGCAGGTCGAATTCCCCCCGTCACTGACACAAAAATGATTGTCGCCTGGAACAGCCTCATGATTTCTGGTTTGGCGCGCGCAGCCAGTGTGTTCCAAAAACCGGAGTATCTGGATCTGGCAATCACAGCCGCCGCCTTTATCCTGAATCAGCAATGGGTCGAAGGACGTTTTCATCGCGTGAATTACGACGGAAAACCTGATGTGTTAGCCCAATCAGAAGATTATGCCCTATTTATAAAAGCCTTGTTGGATGTGCATCAGGCCGTTGTGGGCAAGGGAGAAGGGAGAGTCGAGAAGGGGCAAGCACAAAACTCCTCCAGTGTCCATTACCGCTCCCCTTCCTTTTGGTTAGACAATGCCGTTAAGGTTCAGGAAGAGTTTGATGAATTCCTTTGGAGTCTGGAGCTGAGTGGTTATTACAACACCGATGCCAATAGCAATCTGCTGGTGCGAGAGCGGAGTTATGTAGATAACGCGACACCATCAGCCAATGGAATTGCCGCAGCCAATCTGGTTCGCCTGGCACTCTTGACCGAAGATTTGGATTATCTCGAAAAGGCAGAGCGGACGTTGCAATCCTTTGGGGAGGTGATGACGCGATCGCCCCAAGCCTGCCCCAGTTTGTTTTCTGCCCTCGACTGGTTCCATAACCAGACGCTTGTTCGCACCACTGCGGAACAGATGGCATTGCTAATCCCCCAATTCTTCCCCACGGCAATTTATCAACTGGCAACTGACTTGCCCAAAGATGCGATCGGGTTAGTCTGTCAAGGCTTAAGCTGCAAAGAACCAGCCCTTAACCCGGAACAGCTTTGGGAGCAGGTAAAGCAAAGCCAGGTACGAGCATGATCCAGGAAAAGGGAGCGAATTTTAAGCCGTAATCCTAATCCGCCGGAATCCTGAAACATCCGTAGGGATGTCTGGCAAATAGCTCCTTGCGAAGGGAAGGTGCTGCAGGCGGTGGGATCGATCGCTCCCTACCCCAGGCTGCAAAATTTAGTGTTTGCAACCCTGGCGATAGCCATACAAAAAATTCAGGTGTGTAAGATACTTTCGCTAAGAGTGGGGCGTGTAATACTTCAGCCGTAATCCATTCAAAACTCAAAAAATGACATCGCTTGCGTGGTTAGTTTTTATTGCCGCCGCCATTCTGGAAGTTGGCGGGGATGCAGTAATCCGCAAAGGGTTGATAGGAAGCAATCTACCTGTGAT
>JBAUTA010000513.1:0-1846 GCA_049581985.1 Kovacikia sp. | reverse complement strand
TTGAACGACTGCTGCGAGACAATCCAACCCTGGCGGCAGAAGTCGCTCAGTTGCAAGCCACCTTAGACCGTGTAGCCTATGACTTAAACAACGTTGAGCCGCCTGCTCATCTGCGATCGACGCTCCTGGCAACGGCAACCGCTTCACAACGAACATCCCGTTTCCAGCGATCGCGCTTTCCCTGGCACACCGTGATCGGAAGTGTGGCAGCTTTGATGATTCTCTATTTAGGCGTTGAGAACTATCAGTTACGGCAAGACCGTCAGATTGCCCAGGATATCAAAACTCTCCTGCAACAGCCTCAGACACAACTCTTCTCCCTCAAGGCAGTGAACACAACAAATGCGGCGACAGGAAGTTTTGTCGTGAATCTGGAACAGCGGCAGGGCATTTTAGTGGTGCAAAATCTGAAGCCTCCGACCGCGAATCATGTCTATCGACTGTGGGCGGTCGCCGATGGCGAAAAAATTCCCTGCGGCACATTGAACGCCAATGCCCAAGGAAAGGTGCTGGAGAAATTCTGGATGCCTGCTGATTTCTATGACACGGGCATTTCCGGGCTATTCGTTACGTTGGAATCGTCTGCATCAGACCGTTATCCAACAGGTCCCATTGTGATCCAGAGTTCCTTACTGACTAAAAGCTAGATGAGAGCAGATTAGAGAGGTTTCTATGTCAAACACACCCAATTCAATTGCAGTCGTGGCAGCCGATATGCCACCTCGACGCAAACCAACAGCCTACCCAGAACCTTTCGCATCGCGCGTGGCTGGCAGAGAAAAGCGTCCGCTGGGCGATCTGTTTGGGCTGACAAGCTTTGGGGTAAACCTCACACGGTTGTCTCCCAAAGCTGTTTCAGCACTGCGACACGCCCATACCAGGCAAGACGAGTTTATCTACATCTTACAGGGGCATCCTACGCTGCACACCGACGCAGGCCGCACTCGACTCTCTCCAGGAATGTGCTCAGGTTTCAAAGCAGGCACAGGCAATGCCCACCACCTGATCAACGAAACCACTGAAGATGTCGTGTATCTCGAAATCGGGGACAGAACGCCGGGTGACGAAGGAAGCTATCCCGATGACGATCTCAAAGCATTGCTCGTGGAAGGCACATGGACATTCGTTCACAAAGACGGCACGCCGTATGGGTAAGGATGAGATCGCCACGTTTGTCCCCAGTACAGTCAATCAACGAGTCTGTGTCACTATGAAACTTAACCACGTTACCCTAATCGTTTCTGATTTTGAAAGATCTACTGCGTTCTACAGAACCTTAGGATTGATTCCCATTGTCCATGAACCGCCCCGATATGCCCGGTTTCAGTGCCCTGATAGTGACATCACCCTCTCTGTAGAAGTCACAGGGCAGCCTCCATCACTGCCTCGGGCGCAGTTGTATTTTGAATGTGCCGACCTGGATCGCACCGTTGCCCACCTCAAGGAAAAAGGCATTGTTTTCTGGCAAGACCCTACCGATATGGACTACCTCTGGCGGGAAGCACGACTGAAAGATCCAGATGGTCACGACATTCGCCTGTATTTCGCGGACGATAACCGCCTTAATCCCCCCTGGAAAGTTAGCCCTTGAAGGTTCCTAAGATATATTCGTCCTTTATGCCAAAGCCTGTTTCTGTTAAAAGTTTGGAGTGCGATCGCTACTCTGGTGGATTTGGTTGGCAAAGGGAAATATTCGGCTCCCTCTGCACTCCTACTGCTTCGGTGAGCGCCAGCTAACCCTTACGTGCACCGGACGGGTTAGACAATCTATAGCTTCATTTCAATACTAGACTTGTTGGGTAATAAGATGAAAAATCCTCGAAGCCAGCTTTGGATAGGCGTTTCA
>JBAUTA010000512.1:0-2600 GCA_049581985.1 Kovacikia sp. | reverse complement strand
GATTACCTCTACTTCCACGGGATGGCCGTGCAACTGGCAGAAGCACTGGCAGAGTGGGTTCATGCCCGCATTCGGCGGGAACTGGGATGTGGCAGTGAAGATCCGGATAATATCCGGGATATGCTGGCGCAGCGCTATCAGGGGAGTCGTTATAGCTTTGGCTATCCTGCCTGTCCCAATATTCAGGACCAATACAAACTGCTGGATTTGTTGGATGCGAAGCGAATTAACCTGCACATGGATGAAAGCGAACAGCTTTATCCGGAGCAATCCACAACCGCGATCGTGGCATATCATCCCGCTGCCAAATATTTCAGCGCTTAGGGGGCAAGAGATTTTTATAATGCGGGGTCGCCGTTAGCGATTAGCCGTTAGGGGTGGCTCTAAAGCTCAGGAATGGGAATTAAGTCAGTTTTATCGTGGGGTAGAGGCGAGTTTGCCCCTATCTTCGGACAAACGATGATTCGTGGGTTAGGTGGGTTGAGATCGCCCCTGATTTGGCTGTTGGGCAAACCGCTGTCCGATCTCATCCCCCAGGTTATCCAATCCGGTAACGGTACCATTTGCTTTGGCATAGTGGTAAACCTCCAGCGCTGCCGCGTAGGCTTCACCCCCCGCTGCAATGGCGGTATCGTCCAGCAACTCTTGCAGGTGGGTCAGGGCCAGCGCCATCGGTTGCAGCGCTTCAAACAGTTCTAGATCTCGACGCATTTCCTCAATGTCGAACGATCGCGGCAGAAAATCCGGATTTTGGGAAGCGATCTCCAGCGCTTTGCGGGTGAAGGCGCGATTGCGATCGTCCAGTTTCGAGGCCGAGCGGCGCTCCTCTGGACTCAGGCGTGTTAGAAATGAAAGCTTTTGCCGCAGGGTGGAGATGGTTGCCATCACCTCTTGAAGCTCGGTGGGGGATAGGGTGACACTGACCCGGTTGGCAGTCATATTCATGCACTCCTGAATAGGGGATTATGTGATTTAGAGTGCCCCCCTCCTATCGATCAGCTACAGTGTTGATTGACCAGGCAAGCGTTAAGAGGAGCACCTTCTAAGTGGCTGGGCGTGATTAAACGCAAGAGGCCAGTGGGGAAGGAGGGGGCGCAGATCCCCCACCCCCCGCTGCAATCCTGATTGTTTAAACTGGTGCTAGTAGTGCGAACAATTAGTTTTGCAACATCTTTGACATCTGGAAGATTGATTGAGGTTAAATTTTGAGGGTCTTCGACCCCTCAAAATTTTCCTGTCGGAACACTAGTATGAATCGACGGAGTATTTTACTGGGTTTGGTCGGATTCTCCTTCGCTGGCTGTCGTTCTCCGGGGGATGGTCAGGATCCGCCCCAACCCGAAGGAGCGGCTAAAATAATGATGCTTACAAGTCCTGCCTTTCAATCCAATGGTCTAATTCCTGCCAGATATACCTGTGATGGCAACAACACTTCGCCACCGTTGCAATGGGAAGCACCCCCCGCAGGCACCCGTAGCCTGGCGCTGATGATGGATGACCCGGACGCTCCGTCAGGAACCTTTTTGCACTGGATAGCTTACGATCTGCCTGCCGATTTGCGTCAACTGCCAGAGGGACTGCCTGCCCAGGCCAAACTATCCAACGGAGGGATTCAGGCAAACAATGACTTTGGCAAACCGGGCTATGGGGGTCCCTGCCCACCAGGGGGTGTCCATCGCTATGTATTCAAGCTCTATGGGTTGGATCGGACGATCGCTCCAGCTCAAATTACTACCAGAGATCAGTTCCTGGCTGCAATCAAGGGGCATATTCTCGCCAGTGGTGAACTGGTGGGACGATATCGGCGGCAAGGATAAGAAAATTAAGGGGTAAGGGATGCTATGGGGCGAGGAATAACGGATGGGGGATGAGGGGAGGCAGGGGCTAATGGGGCTGGTGGGGCAGCCAGGGTTTTGGTTGCTGGCAACTTTTAGCGCGATCGCAGGGCTACATCTGACCTTGTTCGATCGGGCTAAGGATGCGGATGTTTTCCCGATCAGCCTTTTGTTTTGGATCGCAGCTGGCTCTCTGATCTGGGACAAACGACGGACATTGAGTTTGGAAAGTGGCATCGTTTCCAGCCTGCTTGGTGCCCTTCTGCTGGCTATAGTGCTGCTAAGAAGCACTACCTTACCCGATTCGGGCTTACTCTTAAGGACGCAGCCATTGATCGCGGTCCTGGGGTTGGGTTTGCTGGCGTCCGATCGGCGCGGCCTCAAACAGTACTGGAAGGAGCTGATGATCTTCGGCCTACTGGCTTTATACACCCCGTTTGAACTAATTCTGAAATCGGTTAATTTACCAGTACTGACGGCCCAAGTTTCTGGATTCCTGCTGGGGTATTTGGGATTTCAGGTGCAGCGGCAGGGCGTTTTTCTGGCACTGCCAACGGGGCGGGTGGAGGTGCATGGGGGGTGTTCTGGCATCCACAGCATTCTTTTTATGGTCAGCATTGGTGTCCTGTTTCTGCTGATGTTTCCGCTGCGTTCTGGCCGCCAGAGGGTTTTCTGTATCGGGGTGGCAGCCTTAATTGGTTTTTGGGTCAACGCAGGGCGGGTGGCATTGATGACCATTCTGGTCGCCTTCGCTCAAAAGGATGC
>JBAUTA010000511.1:0-1992 GCA_049581985.1 Kovacikia sp. | reverse complement strand
GTGTAAATTCTTTATTAAGGCGTTCAATCCTTTCAAGCTCCAGGAGGAGATCATTGACCAAGCCTTTTCGACTGAGCTCCTGCAGCAAGGTCAGATCTTCAAAGGATGGCGGTATGATTTGTAACGTGTTACTCGCAGGTTGAAGTTCATTCTTATCTTCTCTTTTCTGCGCTTTTTCTTCGTATATCCACTCCAGCTTTAAAAGCTTTCCTAATGCATCAAATAACCGATTAGCTTGTATAGGTTTTGGGATAAATTCATTTGCTCCGGCCTCCAAAGATTTGTGCTTGTCCGCATCAAAAACACTAGCAGAAGCAGCAATGATTGGAACATCACAAAAGTGGGGCAACTGGCGTAGATGTTTCATCATCTCATAGCCATCTACCACTGGCATTGCAATATCGGTAATAATTAAGTCTGGCTTGATTTCCAGAGCTTTATCTAACCCATCTTGTCCGTGCTCAGCTTCTAAAACCTCAAATCCAATGGGTTCTAGCAAATTGACCATGACCGATCGATTTTCCCACCGATCATCCACAATCAGCACTTTACGCTTTTGTCCTAAGAACCCAACAAGATTACCGTCCTGCTTCGTATTGGATACTTCTACCCGGTTTTGTGCTTCCGATAATTCAACATCAAACCAAAATATACTTCCCTTTTCTGGTTCACTCTGCACTTGCAAGGTGCTGCCCATCATTTGCACAATTTTTTGGGTAATTGCCAGTCCCAGCCCAGTCCCTTCTGCTTGCTTTTTGATACTTCCAACCTGCTCGAAGGGTAAAAAGATTTTTGTAATATACTCACTGGCTATACCTATGCCTGTGTCTTCGATCTGAAATCGAATTCGATGGATGGCATGATTATGAATCGGTTTTCCATCTACTTTTTTGAATTTTACTGTAAACGTGACATGGCCCTTATCCGTAAATTTAATCGCATTACCTAGCAGATTAATCAGTACTTGCCGTAACCGCTTTTCGTCTCCCTGAAGTTCAGCCGGTAGCTCAGCATCAGCCTGATAAATAAAGTCAATGCCCTTTTGCTCTGCCTTGATACGACAGATCTCAACGACACCCTGTAGAAAGGCTGGTAAATAAAATTCAACAAGATGTGTTTCCATTTTCTGCGCTTCAATTTTTGAAAGATCTAAGATATCGTTGATGAGCGTCAGAAGATGGGAAGCACACTGGTGAATAATACCAATGCCCTTCTGTTCCTTTTCTGTCATACTTTTTGAGCGTTCAAGAATTTGAGCATATCCCAAGATCCCATTGAGAGGAGTCCGGAGTTCATGGCTCATATTGGCTAAGAATTCGGTTTTTGCTTTGTTTGCAGTATCTGCGGATTCCATTGCCTGCTTCAGTTCAACAGTCCGCTCTCCCACTCGAAGTTCAAGTTCTTCGTTGGTTGTGGCTAGGGCTGTAAACGATTCCCGTAGTTGCTGGGCCATGCGGTTGAAGGATTGAGATAGAACTTTGACTTCTTCGATCTGGGACTCTCCAACGCTCTGGTCTAACTTTCCGTGGGCGATCTCCTCCGAAGCTCGACTGAGGGCCAAGATGGGGCGAGTAATCCAGCGAGAGGTGTAAACCCCTAATGCGACAGCCAAACCGAGGGCCAACAGGCATAGCAAGATTGTTGTGTGCGTATTAGCATTGATCCGACGCATAAAATCAGATTCTGGCACCGCTACTATCATCAGCCAATCCAGTCCTGCATCATCTTGCCAGGGTGTCACTTGGACAAACTGACGCTCTCCGCTCAGGGGGAATTCTAGTTGCTGGATACCCTGAATTTTATTCAAATCACCAAATCGTTTCGTTAAATGTTGAGCCGTCGCCCGGATCAAGGGATCTTGACTGCCAAAGGCGCTTAACCGTTTTGGCTTGTCATTGACGACTGTAAAGGGTTGCTCATTCACCGAACTGGCAATGAGTAACCCGCTCCGCTCCAAAATAAAGATTTTTCCAGAGGGACTGACTTTTAGCT
>JBAUTA010000510.1:0-4633 GCA_049581985.1 Kovacikia sp. | reverse complement strand
ACTGGAAAAATCAGCGATCGGGAATGCCCCATGTCTGCTCCTCTGCTCATTGCTCAAGGTGATCCAACCCAGGAGGGGAAAGCGTGTTACCTTTTGCCCTCCATGGCAAATCGTCACGGACTGGTGGCGGGTGCCACTGGCACAGGTAAAACCGTCACCCTACAGGTGATGGCCGAGCGCTTTAGCAAAATTGGTGTGCCCGTTTTTCTTGCCGATATTAAGGGGGATCTGTCGGGAATCAGCCAGCCAGGGGTGGAACAGTCCAGGATTACCGATCGGATTCAACAACTTGCCCTGCCGGATTTTCAATTTGCCGGATGTCCAACTGAGTTTTGGGATGTGTTTGGCGAGCAGGGCCATCCCCTGCGGACAACTCCCTCTGCAATTGGTCCACTCCTACTGTCGCGCCTGCTCAACCTGAACGATACCCAGGCAGGGGTATTAAACATTGCCTTTCAGATCGCTGACGATACAGGCTTACTGCTCCTTGATCTCAAAGATTTGCGGGCATTAATCCAATACGTTGGGAACAATGCTAAGCAATTTAAGACAGAGTACGGCAACATCTCGGCTGCCAGTATCGGTGCCATTCAGCGGGGACTGCTCACGTTAGAACAGCAAGGCGCAGATCAGTTCCTGGGTGAACCCGCGTTTGACCTGATGGACTTAATTCAGACAGACGCAAACGGTCATGGTGTAGTCAACATTCTGGCTGCCAACAAGCTGATTCAATCGCCTAAACTATACGCCACATTTCTGCTCTGGCTGCTGTCGGAGCTGTTTGAACAGCTACCCGAAGTTGGGGATTTAGACAAGCCCAAACTGCTGTTCTTTTTCGATGAAGCCCATCTTTTGTTTGAGAACGCCCCCAATGTTTTACAGGACAAGATCGAACAGGTGGTGCGTCTAATTCGCTCTAAGGGAGTCGGCGTTTACTTTTGTACGCAAAACCCAATGGATGTGCCTGTTAAAGTATTGGGTCAACTGGGCAATCGGGTGCAGCACGCCCTGCGAGCCTTCACACCATTAGATCAAAAAGCCGTTAAGGCAGCAGCAACTACCTTTCGTCCCAATCCTACCCTGAAGCTCGAACAAGCCATTACAGAACTTAGCGTCGGCGAAGCATTAATTTCCTTTCTAGATCAGAAAGGAACGCCAGAAATAGTTGAGCGGGTCTATATCCTGCCCCCCTATAGTCAAATTGGAACCATTACGCCGCAACAACGCCAGCAAATTATTCAAAGTTCCATACTTTACGGTCACTACGAGGGCCTGGAAGACCGCGAATCAGCCTACGAAATTCTCAAGCAAAAAACTGAAGCCACTGCCAGATTGGCTGAAACAGCCGCCGCTGAAGCCGAAGCAGAAAAGCTAGCAGCGATCGAGCACCAGCAAGCAGAGAAGGAAGCAGCGCTGGCCCAAAAACAGGCAGAAAAAGCAGCCGCAACCCAGGCCAAAGAAGATGCCCGGATTGCCAGGAAACGGGAAAAACTCCTGCTGGATATTGCGGGTAGTGCTGGACACGCGGTTGGAGGTTCTTTTGGGAAAAGTATTGCGCGGGGAATCCTCGGCGGAATTCTCGGCAGCGGTGGCGATCGTTGATCACGGCCCCAACCTCGAAACGCAAGCCGGAATTTCGTTTGGAGGGGGTTTGGGGGTGAATTTTACCGCATTGATACTTCTTCTATAAGGATGGAGCCTGGTGACCCAACAGACCCTTGGCCTGGATGCCCGACTTTATGATTACCTGCTGTCGATTTCCTTGCGAGAGCCGGAAATTTTGACCCAGCTCCGCCGGGAAACGGCACAAACGCCGCCAGGCAGAATGCAAATTGCCCCAGAGCAAGGCCAATTCATGGCCTTATTGGTGCAGTTGATCGGTGCCCAGAAAACCCTGGAAGTCGGCGTATTTACAGGCTATAGTGCGCTAGCAGTGGCCCTAGCGTTACCCCCGGATGGAAAAATCATTGCCTGCGAGGTGAGTCAGGAATATACCGCGATCGCCCGTCGCTACTGGCAGCAGGCAGGGGTTTCCGACAAAATTGACCTCCGCATCGCGCCCGCCTTAGAAACGCTCGATCAGTTATTATCAACCGGACAGGCGGGCACCTTTGATTTCGTATTTATTGATGCGGATAAAAGCAACTATGAGAACTATTACGAATTGGCTCTGCAACTGGTGCGATCGGGTGGGTTAATTGCGATTGATAATGTTCTCTGGTCGGGACGGGTCGCTGATTCTACCGTACAAGATAAGCGCACAAACAAAATCCGGCTGTTTAACCAAACGCTCCACCAGGATGGGCGAGTTGGACTCAGTTTGGTGCCAATTGGGGATGGCCTAACGCTTGTACTTAAACGCTGACCAGGCTTATCTCTTATCCGGAGTATAAAGAATCTGCAATCGTTCAAAGCTTATCCTGTTCAGGGGTAGGAGGCTTGTAAAAGGTAGAAAGAAGAAGGGCTTGAAGCTGCTTAATCTACCGTCTAAGGGACTTCCGATCCATGAGCGATCCAGTGATTCGCGTTGAAAACTTGGGTAAGAAGTATGTCATTGCGCACCAGAGAACGGAGTCCTACGTCGCCTTACGAGATGTCATTGCTCAGCGGGCAAGGTCGCTAGTGAAAGCAATCATTCCGATCGCTCAAAACTCAAAGCCAAAAACTAAAAACTCCAGCTCTGAGGAGTTTTGGGCATTAAAAGATGTCTCATTTACAATTCAGCGGGGCGATCGAATTGGCATTATTGGTCGCAATGGAGCCGGAAAATCAACCCTGTTAAAAATTCTTAGTCGGATTACAGAACCCACAGAGGGAAAAGTTCGGATTGCGGGTCGAGTTGCCAGCTTATTAGAGGTAGGAACAGGCTTTCACCCAGAACTGACCGGACGGGAAAACATCTTCCTCAACGGTGCAATTTTGGGAATGAGTAAGGCAGAGATCCAGCGTAAGTTTGATGAGATCGTAGCATTCGCAGAAATCGAAAAGTTTTTAGACACTCCGGTTAAACGCTACTCATCAGGCATGTATGTGCGACTGGCTTTTGCAGTAGCAGCCCATCTAGAGCCAGAAATCTTGATTGTGGATGAGGTTCTGGCAGTGGGAGATGCTCAATTCCAGGAAAAGTGCTTGGGAAAAATGGAAGCGGTTTCCCGCAGCGGTCGAACGGTGATTTTTGTCAGTCACAATATGGGTGCTATCAAGGCTCTATGCCATCAGGGAATCTTTCTGAGTCAAGGGAACCTTCTTGCGGCTGGGGCAATAGATGAAGTTATCGGGCATTACACCCAACGTCGATCATCAACTCACCATGAGTATACTGCTCAAAAAGATTCGGAAAAACCATATTTTGCAAGAATACAAGTCACCCAGAATAACTGTACTCAAGACACGTTCAAAATTGATTGTCCAATTCATATTAAGTTTGAGTTGGAAAGCTATGGAAGAGCAGGGTTATCAATTGGGATTGTAATTAATAACGATCAGGGTCTATGCATTCATCACTCAAGCGATGAATTTAATCCCAATGGTTATGAAACAGGCTCAGATTATCGGGAATGTATATTACCACCTTACTCGCTGGCACCCGGAAAATATGTCATTGATGTTGCTCTCGATCAGCGAAATATTGAGACATACGAATATATCCCAGAGGCTTTAGGATTAGAAGTTGAGTTTTCAGGACTAATGGCAGATAGGACAGTTGCTAAAGACTGGCGAGGAGTTTGTGGACCTGGATTTTTACTATGGCGTTGACAACAAGGATTTAAAGTCATTTGGCAGCAGGAATGAATTGACAACAAAACGGTTCGGCTCACCATAGGTTAGAAGATAGTTAACTTGATTTAGAAAATGATGGTTAGTAGCCCTTTAACTGACTGTGATGATGTGACCTTACTCAAGGTCTTCAAAGCAGAGGATTTAATTGCCGACTGGGAAAAGAATTTGTCAATCGATATTAAAAGTGAACTAAAAGATCATCTTGAGATTTATCTATATCAGTGTAATCAAACCAAGCTAAAGTTTTTCATACCAGTTGATATTACTGGCTCAACAAAATTATATGAGCAATTACAAAAATTTCCCTGGTACTACATGCATAACAAGTGGGAGCACCAAATAGCGCTTAAGGATTTGTCTAAGTGTTCACAGATTCTAGAAATAGGATCGGGATCAGGCTCTTTCATAAGGCTGGGGCTTAATCGCAATCTCAACATTCGAGGAATTGAATACAATGAGGCAGCAGTTGAAATTGCCCAAAAACAGAATCTTCCGGTAGAACTTCGAGATCTAAAAGATGCTGCTAACTTCTACCAAGAATCTTTAGACGGAGTGTGCAGTTTTCAAGTACTTGAGCATGTCAGCAATCCCAAAGATTTTATTGGTTGGTCAGTTCAGATGTTGAAATCAGGTGGGAAGTTAATCTACTGTGTACCTAATTCAGAAAGCTTCTTAAAGTATCAGTACAATCTTTTAGACATGCCTCCGCATCATATGCATCTCTGGTGCAGAGAAACTTTTCGATCGCTCGAAACCTTATTTCCAATCAAACTTGAAAAGATATTGCTTGAGCCTCTGGCGCAATATCATATTTCAGACTATCTCAATACTTACATAAGCTATTTTCGTTCCA
>JBAUTA010000509.1:0-4250 GCA_049581985.1 Kovacikia sp. | reverse complement strand
CTAAGTAGCTGGGCGCAATTAAATAAAAGATGAGTTTGGGGGTGGAGGGGGTGGAACCCCCTGCCTGGGGGCGCAGCCCCCAACTCCCCCTTCTTACAATTAATTAGAGCTACCTACTTAGTGATTTTTTCGTTAGGGTTTTGGCAAGAAGTTTATCGAGCATTGAAAACCTTGATAAAATAGCCCCTACTTGCTTGCCTAATTGTTGACGCTTCCTGACAAATCCGTCTTTAGAAATAGGCTCTGGACAACCGTTTCCCAGGGAAATGACTTAAATTAATCTGAGTTGCGGAACGGGTTTAGAACACAGTGTAGCTATCCTCAACGAAGTTAAGTTTGTCAGTTTGTGCATGCAGGAGTCCGTGATGGAAAGAAAAGCAATGTGTTCCAATAATCAAGAATCTGAAGCTAAAGCTGAGCGTGAGCTATGGAGTGCCCTTATTCACGCAGAAGGTGTAAGCTGTTCCTGGAAAGGAAATGAATCGCTAACGGAAGAAATGTTTGCGGTCGAGGAAAATTCCAAGGCTACGGTTGCCTATCCCTGGAACACCATCGATCCTGAGGCTGAAGAATTTTTTACAGAATTGGAGCAGGGCTTTCCATCTGACATTTGGAGTGCCGATGAACTGGCATCCCGCTCCAGTAAGTTTTTTAGTTATGCCGATCAGTTATGGTCCGCTACAACCCTCCAAAACAGCTTGGCACAGAAATTTAATACCCGCATGCCCCAGGAATTGCTGTTAGCGATCGCTAACCGGGCACACCAACTCATCTCCTCCTCCCAATCCCTTGCAGAACAGTTAGTAGACTGTGTTCAGGATCTTCTGCCCAATTTCGCAGCGGAAGACTTACAGGTTCTAGCTCGTCCTCTTGCCTATGCCATGCGAAACGGTGAATCCCATCGTGCTGTGGAATCCACCCTTGAGAAGGTTCGCCTTCTCAAGTGGGAAGAATTATCTGAAATTGAACAAGCCCGGCTTAGTCTAGCAATTGCCCGAACGGCCCTCACGGAATTAGAGGAAAAGACTCAGGGCTAAAGGTATTCTTTAAAGAATTTACCCAATTTATTTCGTAGTGCCTGCGTCTCGCTTGCGATGCTGTAAGATGCCCTTGCGATGTTGGGTTGTTTCTTGCGTGGAAATCGCCCAAGGACAAGGACAGGATTGTTTTCAGGAAAAACGTTGAATTCTGGTTGGACCTATCGAGAGCAGGTGGATTCCTCGGCTCACGGCTTGACTGTCCTGGACTTTTATACCCAACGCTATCGTCATTCCACACGATCAGAATGGCAGCAGCGGATTGAGTCGGGGCAAATCTTGCTTGATGAAGCTGGAACAACGGCAGCGGTGGCTCTGCGTTCAGGGCAGTGGCTGACTTACAGGCGTCTGCCCTGGCAGGAGCCAGAGGTGCCTCTGGCATTTGAGGTGGTCTACGAAGACCAGGATTTGATGGTCGTCGCAAAACCATCGGGATTGCCCGTGCTGCCGGGGGGTGGCTTTCTGGAACACACCCTGCTCTGGCAGCTTCAGCAGCGCTATCCTGAGGAGACGCCAACGCCCATCCATCGCTTAGGTCGGGGCACTTCCGGGCTGCTGCTGCTGGCCCGATCGCCCATTGCCCGCGCTTGCTTGAGCCAGCAGATGCGGGAGCATCGGATTCAAAAAATCTATCGGGCATTGGCTCAGGGCACCTGCATGGACGATCGCCTGACCCTGACCCATCCGATTGGAAAAATCTGTCATCCAATTTTAGGGTACGTATATGCTGCTAAAGCCAAGGGATTAAACGCCCACAGCGAATGTCAGGTGCTCCGACGGGACTCAGAAACCACCCTTTTAGAAGTCACTATTGTGACGGGGAGACCGCATCAGATCCGAATTCATTTGGCAGCCGCAGGTTATCCATTAGTAGAAGATCCGCTTTATGCGGTGGGAGGGATTCCCATCACGTCTATCCCATCTGATCAGGGGAAAGTTCCAGTTCCTGGGGACTGTGGCTATCATCTGCACGCCCTGCGCCTTACTTTCTTCCATCCCAACGGTCAACCCATGAGCTTTATAAGTGACCCACCGCCTCTGTTGCAGGTTTAAACGCAGGTTTGAACGCAGGTTTTGAGCTGCGAGCTGAACCAGGGATTCTTACGGCGAAAGCCCCTGCCCCTGTCCTAACCCATAGGGCTACAGCTATTAATAAAAAGCTTCTTAAAGAATTTCTCACACAATCTTTGCAGCTTCGAAACAGATTCAGTAGTGTGGGATGTTATCAACTGGTAGAGACCATTGGTAGAGACCATTGGTAGAGACCATCAATGGGGTGAAAACTGGGCCTTAACAGCACCCACGGCACGTCGAGGCGGGGTCTAACCGAACGGTGGATTTCTGTCGGGAGGGTGAGCTTCCATTCTCCCCATTTACAGCTTCCATTTTTTAAATTGGTATTAGATTGAAAATTTGGAGGGCGTTTGATTTGGAGGGCGTTTGAAAAGTATGAGTTGTGCCGCGAACTGCCCCTATCCGCTTTCCCAGGAGAGGGAAACGGAGACTGGCTGCCATTCCCAGGAGCTATCTTTTACCCAAAAGTCGGAAACCCTGACCCAGCTTGAACTGCCCCCATCCCCCTGCCCCTTCTCCCAGAACGGCAGCAGGGGAGCCTGAGATCCTTTCAGATCCTTTCCTCCGCTCATTTTGGGTGAGGGGAACCCAAGGGATGAGGGTGATTGCCCTAAACTCAATCTAAATCGGATTGATAGTTTGTTTAGGCAAATTTCCACGGGCGATCGTGTGCTTCTCATCCGGGGCCGATCGCTGAACTCAAAATCGCTAACCCATCAGCTTGCAGACACCTGACTACCTGATACTTATCACCTTGGATCGAATGAAACCAGAAATTCTAGCGCTAGAAGGCAAAACATTTATCCCGGCTGATCAACTCCCTATTTCAGAATGGGATTCCGCGTTGAGTGAGCGTCCCCAGCCGACGCTGACTTTAAAAGATGATGATCTGTTTTTGCTCACCGATACTCTGGGAAATATTAGTGGCAGTGTTGGAGACGATCGCAGCTCTAGCATGGGCTTGTTTTGTAAGGACACCCGATTTCTCAGTCGTTTGGAGTTGCAGATTGAGGGTCGATCGCCCATCCTTCTCAGCAGTACAGCAGACAAAGGCTTTGTACTGTCTGTTCTATGTACCAACCCTCGCATTGATGAGCAGATTAAGGCGGAATCTGTTGGCATCAAGCGGGAGCTCGTTCTTAACGGAGGACTGTTTGAAGAAATCGAGATTTCTAACTACAGCACCAGCAGCGTTACCTTTGAACTCAGTCTTAGCTTTGGTGCAGATTTTCTAGACTTATTTGAAATTCGCGGTTACGGCAGAGAAAAGCGGGGGCGGTTATTGCGGGTGATGCCTCAGCATCCCCAGGAGCAAGCAGAGGAGAGAAAGGAGCCGAGGGAAGCGGATGATCCTGGGGAGAAGGGAGAGGGGGAAACGGAGGCTATAGGAGCCATAGAAGATGAACTGCTAGAAGAACAGGAATTTCCAACCCCCAACCCCCAACCCGTTCGGCTGAGACAGGTGGCGAGTGCTCACGCCGAAGCCCCCCACCCCACCCCGGCGGAACTTCTTCTGGCCTACCAGGGACTAGACGGTGGCCTATTGGAATCCCGAATTGAGTTTTCTCACCGCCAGCCCGATCTATTCAAGGGCGACACTGCCATCTGGCAGCTACACCTGGAGTCCCACGAAACCCAGGTCTTAGGCTATCGCCTGCAAATGCTGAACAGTAATCGTCCTGCCTCAACGGTTAGTCCCCCCGGAACGCTAGGCCAGGCAAAAGCAGCAGAGCTGATGGAAGAGCAGACCTGGCGACAGCAAGTCACCCATATTCGATCGGATAAAAATACCTTCAACCAGATTTTGGAGCGGGCAGAGCAGGATATCTATCTGCTCCGGCAATCCTTTGGTAAGGGCAAGGCGCTTTCGGCGGGAGTGCCCTGGTTTTCGACCCTGTTTGGTCGGGATTCAATTATTGCCGCTTCCCAGATCTTGATGCTGGACTCCCAAATTGCCCGCGAAACGCTATGTATTCTGGCGCAATATCAAGGCCAGGTAGACGATGAGTGGCGGGATGAACAACCGGGCAAGATTCTGCATGAGATTCGCTTTGGTGAAATGGCGCGCTGCCAGGAAATCCCCCATACGCCCTACTATGGCACGGTTGATGCAACCCCCCTGTGGCTCATGCTCTATGC
>JBAUTA010000508.1:0-3001 GCA_049581985.1 Kovacikia sp. | reverse complement strand
GGAGAAGAATCCGAACTAGATGAGCGATCCTAATTTGGATTGTGAAAGCACTTTCCCGTCAGGGAAAGTGCTTTCACAACACCCTCTGTTCATAAGCAATTTAGACCAGCCATAGATGAGCGATCGTGATCAGTGGCTGGGGGCAATTAAGCTAGCGCCTGAAGCGCCGAATTAATCAGCAGATTCATCCCAATTCGGGGGTGGTTGCTTTCCAACCGTTCTCCAGCGTTACAAATCATACCCAATTTAAATAGCGAACAGGGTAGATTGGGGACGAGGTGCAGGGGTTCCACCCCTGGCTGGGGGCGAAGCTCCTACACCCCCATCTGCAACTTTCATTTTTTAACTTGGGCTCAGGTCTTTAGGGAGTAGGGTTGGTGCTCAAGCCAAATGATTTGATTCCCTATCGTGCCAGCCTCCTCTCGAGCAGCCTGGGGGATTACTTTCAGAGATCTCATGCCAACTTAAACGATGAAGATTGCAGAGGGGTGTGCGGGGTACTGCCCCCGCATACCGTTTACTCCATAGATCTGCAAACTGCTCCAAGGGAAATGGTGGGGCTTAGACCCACCACCACCAGTCCCGTTAGACTAAGAGATGGAAATATAGGACAAAGGGCAAAGGGTAAATAGGGTATTCTTGTACTTTGATTTCTACACGTGGCTGCTTTGCCTATCTTCTTGAGGCTTCTGAGCCGCGGGTTTATCCTTTAGGTTCCATTCTTTATCCTTCTCTTTTTATGTCTGTTCGTGTTCGTATTGCGCCCAGCCCAACCGGAAACCTGCACATTGGTACTGCTAGAACCGCTGTCTTCAATTGGCTGTTTGCCCGGCACAGTGGCGGTACTTTTGTTCTAAGAATTGAAGATACGGATTTGGAGCGATCGCGTCCTGAATATACCCAAAATATTATTGAGGGTTTAACCTGGCTTGGTTTGACCTGGGATGAAGGCCCTTCTTTCCAGAGCAAGCGAATGGATCTCTATCGCCAGAAGGTTCAGGAACTTTTGGATCGGGGCTTGGCGTATCGTGCTTACGATACACCTGAAGAATTGAATGCGATGCGAGAGGCACAGAAAGCAAAGAGTGAAGCGCCTCGCTACGACAATCGTCATCGCCATTTGACCGCCGAGCAACAGGCTGGTTTTGAGGCAGAAGGTCGTTCATCGGTGATTCGATTCATCATTGATGATGAGCGGGAAATCGCCTGGAATGATGTGGTGCGTGGCAACGTTACCTGGAAAGGGCGGGATCTGGGTGGCGATATGGTGATAGCCCGCGCCTCATCTGGAAATGAGATTGGTCAACCCCTCTATAACTTTGTCGTTGTTGTCGATGACATTGATATGGCAATTAGCCATGTTATTCGGGGTGAAGATCACATTGGCAATACGCCTAAGCAAATTTTGCTGTATGAGGCTCTGGGGGCAACAGTGCCGCAATTTGGCCACACGCCCTTAATTTTGAACCAGGCAGGGGCAAAGCTTTCCAAGCGGGATGGGGTGACTTCCATCTTTGACTTCAAGCAGATGGGGTATACCGCAGAGGCGATCGCTAACTACATGACCCTTCTGGGGTGGTCTCCGACCGAAGGGCTGGGCGAGATTTTTACCCTCGAAGAAGCGGCAAAAGAGTTTAGCTTTGAACGGGTCAATAAAGCTGGGGCAAAGTTTGACTGGGATAAGCTCAACTGGATTAATAGTCAATACCTGCATAAAATGCCCGTGGATCACCTTACCGATCGACTAATCCCTTACTGGCAAGCAGCGGGATATGAGCATAGTTGGGCAGATGACCGAGCCTGGTTAGAACAACTGGCTGCTTTAATTGGACCTAGCCTGACCCGTTTGGAGGAGGCAGTGGCAATGTCCCGCTATCTGTTTGTAGCTGATGTTGGTTTTACCGAGGAGGCAACGAAGAAGCTCCATCAAGAAGGTTCTGCCGCGATCGTTGAGGCAATTTTGGCTGCGATCTCAGCTCATCTGCCCCAACCCCTGACTGAAACCACTGCTCAAGAAGTCCTGAAACAGGTTGCAACGCAGCTCAAGCAGAAGGAAGGGAAACTCAAGCCCATTCTTCGATCCGCTCTTACGGGTGACACTCGCGGGCCTGACTTAATCCAGTCCTGGCTTCTTCTGCATCAGCGGGGATGGGATCGGTTACGTCTAGAAAAAGCCCTGGAAGAGACGGCAAGACCAGGGTAAAAGATGCAAGATTGGGATCGATCTTGATCGATCTGTTCTTGTTCTTTATGCGTCAGACTTCTTAGGAACTCACATTTTGTGCCATCGTCGTCGAAAGTGGGACTGTTAGTAAGTATTGATCAAGAATGTCTAAGACGAACTGCTTAAGATTAAAGTCAACTGTCGGGTTAGGGGGAGCGATCATATCCTTTCTTTTGGTGACGCAGCCTCTCGAGGCCCAATCTTCGGCAACCGTTCGGCCTGTCACGATTGCGCCCCATTTTTCTCCCGATCCACTTGAAATAAAGGGCACGGTGCAAAGCTCCATCCCCCTAAAGGAGATTGTGAATCAATCTGACACTCCAACTGGTCAATGTGCTGGCTTTGCTGATTCCCGACCTAATCTAACGCTGGTGCTGACTGCCTTTTTTGATTCTCTGAGTCTTCTGGTTGACAGTTCAGAAGACACTGCCCTGGCAATTCAGGGGCCAGGAGGGACCTGGTGTAATGATGACTTTCAGGGTAAAAATCCCGGTGTTTCAGGTCAATGGCTACCCGGTACTTACAAGATCTGGGTCAGTTCCTATACTAGAGATCACCACCCTGCCTATGTTATTCGTCTAACTCAGTCGCCCTAGGAAGAAAAAAGTAAGCGATGAGAACGAAATAAACCCGATCAATTGTCAAAGCTTCGTATTCGGCAGATAAGTAGGTAGCTCTAATTAATTGTAAGAAGGGGGAGTGGGGGCTGCGCCCCCAGGCAGGGGGTTCCACCCCCTCCACCCCCAAACTCATCTTTTGTTTAATTGCGTCCAGCTA
>JBAUTA010000507.1:0-4331 GCA_049581985.1 Kovacikia sp. | reverse complement strand
TCAAGGGTGTGAGGTACAGTGAGGGTGCTTCGCGCCCCACTGTACCTCACATTTCTGTACTTCACCCAAGTACAAACCGCTATAAAGATGTTTCTGGGGTTCCACCCCCATCTGCAACCTTCATTTTTTAAATTGGTATAATCTTCTCTGTCTTTTCACCTTTTCCTTCCCCATCCTTAATGCCTCGGGCCTCATCCTGAATAGGAATTAACTGGCTTGTAGAAGGGGGTCTAACTTCCCTTGAGCATTGAGCGCATGAATATCATCACAGCCGCCAATATGCTGGTCATTAATAAAAATCTGCGGCACAGAGCGGCGTCCATTTGACCGCTGGGCCATTTTTGCCCGACCGGGTTCATCCCCATCTAGCGAGTATTCGATATAGTCAACCTTTTTTTTGTCTAATAATGCCTTTGCTCGAATGCAAAATGGGCAGGAACTCCAGGTATAAATTTCAACTTTAGCAGTCATAGTTCTTTACATTATGGTTTTGTCTTCATTTTATAGCAGGTGTTAGGGGTTAGGTGTTAGGGGGCAGGGATAGAAAGGTTGGGTTGCTTTCCCCCCGTCATCAGCAATCCGACCTGTTCTATCGTTGCGGTGGAGGCGTCTAGGATTTCAACAAATTGACCTTCGTACATGACTGCGATGCGATCGCTTATGGTCATAACTTCTTCCAGTTCGGTTGAGATGTAGAGAATGGCAGCTCCCCGTGCCCGCTCTATCAGCAGGGCTGTTTGGACGTACTCTGTTGCGCCCACGTCCAGGCCACGGGTCGGCTGCATCGCAATAATTAGACCGGGCTGGCCAGCGAGTTCCCTGGCCAGCACCACTTTTTGTTGATTGCCGCCAGAGAGCTGGCTGACGCGGAGTTTACCGCTGCTTGCCCGGATATCAAAGGCTTGGATGGCCTGCTCTGCATTGGTAGCAATGGCCGCGTTTTGTAATAGCCAGTGGCGGCAGAACGGCAGCACCTTGAAGGCTTTCAGAATCAGATTGCGGGCAATGCTAAAGCGCAGGACTAGCCCCATTTTCTGACGGTCCTCTGGGATGTAGCCGACCTTGAGCTGTTGGACGCGCTGTTGGGGCGTCCATCGGGTGATATCCGCTCCCTTGAGATGAATGGTGCCCGTCGTAAGGGGGCGGAGTCCGGCGATCGCATCGGCCAGTTCCCGCTGTCCATTGCCATCTACACCAGCGACTCCCAGAATTTCACCCGCTTGCAGCTGAAAGGAGACTCCTCGCAATGCAGGCAGTTTCCGGTCATCGTTGACGGATAATCCCGACACTGCCAGAACGACCCCACCCACCGCAGGGGGTGGCTTGTCTACCTGTACCAAAACGTCTCGACCGACCATGAGTTTTGCCAGGTCGGTTCGAGTGGTGGTCGTCGTTGTCGTGGCAATCACCTCTCCTCGACGGAGGACAGTCACCATATCGCACAAATTCAGGACTTCCTCTAGCTTGTGGCTAATGAAAATGATGGTGTGATTGTTGGCAGCAAGTTGGCGCAACACTTGGAAGAAGGACTCCACTTCCAGGGGGGTTAAGACTGCCGTTGGCTCATCCAGGATCAGCAATTTTGCCTGACGATAGAGCGCTTTCAGGATTTCGACCCGTTGCTGGTTGCCAACGGGCAAAGCCCCCACCCTGGCCAATGGGTCGATCTCCATCCCATACGCCTCAGCCATCGCAGCAATTTCCCTGGCTTTTTGGTGCAGGTTTAGGTGCAGGGTTGGGTGCATGCCCAGAATGATGTTTTCCGTAACGGATAACTGAGGCACCAGCATAAAGTGCTGATGGATCATCCCAATGCCCTGCTGAATTGCGGCATTGGGCGACGAAATCTGAACTGACTGCCCGTTTAAATAAATCTGCCCAGCGTCAGGCTGGTATAACCCTGACAGGATATTCATCAGAGTTGTCTTGCCTGCCCCATTTTCCCCTAATAGGGCATGAATCTTGCCTGCCTGCACTTCCAGACTAATATTGTGATTGGCAACGAAATTGCCAAAGCGTTTAGTAATTCCGTCAAGGTGTAGGTAGGTCGTCATGAGATGGGAGATGTGGGATAAGAGAGTTTAGATTGAAAATTAGGCGGTTCTCAATCTAAAAGCCATAATCTTCAATCTAAACTTTCTCAGGCAGATCCCTTGACACAGCGGGTTTCCTTACCAGCTTCCGTGCAAGCAGCAAAGGTGATCTGCTGGGCAACGATCGCCGCCTCCGTTTTCTTCACCTTGTCCTGAAGTGTTTTGGGCACAACGCTATTCACTTTTCCCAGGTAGAGAATGTCAGGTTCTTCTAAGCCTAGTGCATAGACCTGCCCTTTGAGTTCATTTTTAGTTGCCAGAGTCGCGAGTTTGGCGATCGCCAGGTCAATGCGCTTGACCGCACTGGTTAAGACTGCCTTGGGCGCAACCTCTAATTGATCGGTTGTGTTGCCAAAGGCATAGGCACCTTTGTCGGCGATCGTTTGTAAGGCCGCAGGCGCAGCATTATCCAGCCATTGATAAACCACATCCGCGCCTGCGGAAAGGAGTGCGTCCACTGCCTCTTTTGCCTTTGCCGCATCGTTCCAGTCTCCCGTATAGGTGTGACTGACCTGAATCTTGGCATCGACCGACTGAGCGCCCAACTCAAACCCTCGTAGTTCTTCTTGCGTTGCCTGAAACTCCTGCCCGGCAATGTATGCCAGCTTCTTAGATTTACTTAAGGTCGCCCCCATGATGCCACACAGATAGCTGATCTGGAGGTTGTCGATCCGGAGGGAGGCAATATTAGGCCCAGTGGCAGCACCATTCACCCCAACGAAGAAGGTTTTGGGAAACTGGGAGGCCACCTGTTTGATTGCCGCATCAAACTGACCGCCGTGGGCATAAACGAGATTAAATCCCCGTCTGGCAAAGTCGGATAGGGCTTCTGCCTGGTCCGCCTGTCCTACTTTTTCAACATAGCCAATCTCTGCGCCCAGTTTTGACTTTATTTCAGTCAGTCCCGCATAACCAGCCTGGTTCCAGGCTTTATCTGTGATGATTCCTGGCAGCACGATCGCCGCCTTAAAGCCTGTTGCCGCCGTAGATGGACTCGGGGAAGTAGACGATGCCTCTGAACCAGGGGAACTACTCGTTGTAGGACTGCTCGCACAGGCTTTCAGGACTAAACTGCCCCCTAAGGCAGCGGAACCGGATAAAAAACGACGCCGACTTTGCCTTGCCGTCATAGAAATTCACTCCTGGGTTGGACACCATCGTAGTTATATAGCTATCGCCAGTTTGATTAGGACCGAGGATTAAAGGGGGAGTGGGGGCGTTGCCCCCAGCCAGGGGTTTCACCCCTGCACCCCGTCCTAACTAATAGGGCTACGGCTATACTAATTAAAAAGCAAGTTTCAAAAGCAAACGCGACAGATAAAACCAGGGTGCTGAGACGCGAGTGCCCTAAGCAGCTATTAAAGAGCTTTCACGCCAGCAAATTGTATTGCTGAAAACAAAAGATTTAAGAGTTGCCAGCGACTACCAGAGCAACATCTGAATTGGATCCCCCGCTTCCAGGTTTAACGCTGCCGCAGCGCTCCCATGATTGACGGCGATTTCAACCCATCCATGACTACCCACCAAGGCAACCAGGCTATTGGGTGGGCTGTCGCTGTAAGTTTGCTTACCCGGTATCGTCATTCCATTGACGGTAATAGACCATTCCCTGTCTAATACTCGACTTCCAGGGATGTTGGTCACGAGATTGCCGAAGTGGTCTGAGGCCTGGATCCAACCTGTAATGCGGCAAGTTGTCCCATCCCACCCTTTGGTTTGAAGCGGCGGAATGTCAAGTTGCACCAAGGATTCGGGCCCGATCGGCTCCCCTAAAGCGCTCAGGGGCACTCCACTTGCCAGGTGGGCCCCGACTGGGGCAAAAATATCCCTGCCATGAAAGGTATGGCTGGGTTCAGGAGTGCGCCAATACTGCCGATTTGTAAGTTTAATGGCTGCGACGATCGGATGCTGGCTGAATACGCCACTGAACAACCCATTGTCTGGCCCTACCAGAAAGCCTGCGGGATTAGCAGGATCGCTACCAATGGCCAGGGCGATCGCCGCTCTCGGACTGCCAACGCCCGGATCGACTACGGCAACATGAATGGTGCCAGCAGGAAAATAGGGGAATGCGGTCATCAGGGCAAATCGGGCCAGGCTAATATCCTGGGGAGGAATCTGGTGGGTCAGGTCAATCAGGTTTAGGGCCGGATTGATCCCAGCGATCACTCCCTTCATGACGCCCACATAGACATCACTTAACCCAAAGTCAGTTAAAAGGGTCAGGATACGGGAGTG
>JBAUTA010000506.1:0-5736 GCA_049581985.1 Kovacikia sp. | reverse complement strand
CTACATCCGCCCACACTGCGGTTCTACACCTGGAATCCGGTAGCAATTTCTTTAGGATACCACCAGCGGCAGTGGGCAGATCACTGGCAACACCTTCAATGGAACGGGCAGGCGATAGATTTGGTGCGGCGTCCGACGGGTGGGCGGGCAGTTTTGCATCAAGGGGACTTGACCTATGCGGTCATCACTTCAGGTTTGCAAGGGAATCGGGTGCAGGTGTATCAAACCATCTGTGAGTTTCTAATTCAGGGGTGGCGATCGCTTGGGCTAGACCTGCATTATGGACAGGCCGATCGGGGATACATCCACAATCCCAACTGTTTTGGCACGTCTACGGACGCAGATTTGATTTTAGCAGAGGGTTCCAAGCTCATCGGTAGCGCCCAATTACGTCGGGGAACGACCGTTTTGCAACATGGTTCCATGCAATTGCAACCCGATGCAGCGCTGTTTCATCAGGTATTTGGAGTAAAACCCACGCTGCCCAAAGTATCGCTCAACTTTGCTGGAAATAATTTTGCCGGAGAATCCCTGATTGAACTAATCACAGCTGCGCTAACTGAATCTGCCATTCAATGCTTTGGCATCGAACTCAAAACCCAACCCCTATCAGAAGCAGAGTGGGAAGCCGTTTTAGCCCACATCGAAAGATCAGTGGACTGAAGAACCCGTGACCTCCGCAGCAGACTGCGCGATCGCCCCTAATTGAAATCCCGGCGGATAGGTGCCTTCTTCCTTGATTTGCTTAATCAGGGCGTCAGAGACGGGGATGTTCATTTTTTTGGCGAGTGCCTGGATAATATCACCCCGATCAATGATTCCAGAAACCGCACCAGCTGGCGATAAAACCGTAATTCGCCGCAATTGCTGATTTTCCATCGTCTGGATCACATCCACCAATCGACTGGATTCTTCCACCGTTGGGATCTCCGTTAGCGGGTGAATAATTCGGAAAAGGGTTTGAGTCTCCCACTCGCTGCGCTCGACATAATGCAATTCGTCTGTCGCGACCAACCCCCGGTAACGCCCATCTGAAGCCGCAAAATAAACCATTGGACGGGTCACTTCCAACAAATACTCATCGGCAAATTGGCGTAGCGTCATATTGGCATCGACTACCCGAAACTCACGGGTCGTGGCGTCGAGTGCCTTCATTTGTAGCAGAATTTCTTGCAGGTTCGTCAGGCGATCGTAGCTACTAGCATTTTGCACCCCAAACCAGCCCAGAAATGCAATCCACAAGCCACCGTAATCATTTCTCACCAGAAACAAAAATATCCCCAGGCTGATGGCAAACCAGCCTAGAAGTCTACCCATCCTGGCTGCCCAATGGACGCCCTTAAACCGATCGCCTGTTATTTTCCAGACAGCAGCTTTGAGAATTTGTCCGCCGTCTAAAGGCAACCCCGGAATCAAGTTAAACAGCGCCAACACCAGATTGATCACAGCCAGGTTAGTGGCTAACACATTAATGGGGCTAGTCGAACCAGGAATTACAAACGCCAGAATACTTAAGAGAATAAACAAACCGATACTGACTAGAGGACCTGCGATCGCAACCTGAAAAGCTTTTCCAGGGGTTTTTGATTCCTGCTCGATCGAGGCAACACCGCCAAACAAAAACAGGGTAATGGAATTCACCTTAATGCCCTGTGCCCTTGCCACAAGGCTATGCCCCAATTCATGCATTACTACGGACGCAAACAGCAAGAGCGCCATGGATATTCCAGCCGCATAGGCCGTGAAAACACCCCACTGGGGATATTGGGTTTGCCACAACAACCCCCTCGGAATTGCCACCAATAAGATAATGACAAACCAAGAGGGATCGATATAGAAAGGAATTCCAAACAGTGATCCGATCCGCCAACCTGACTGCATAATTTTTCCTCAGTCCTATCTCCAGGATAAGGGATACGTTCAACCTGGGAATCTGCAATTTGGATGGGTAACCCGCATTGAGATTGATCCCCGAATATGCGAAAGTTAACTTAGCTTAACAGCCGTCCCCGTAGCTGTAATCAGGAGTAAAACTCCTGTCTCATCAATATTGATCGTGCCTGTGCTAACCTCAATCCCAATTACGGCATTTGCTCCCAGACGTTCAGCACGTTTTTCCAATTCAGCGATTGCCTCTCGCTGTCCCTGTTCAAACACCCGCTCATAGCTACCCGTGCGGCCCCCGATCATGTCGCGAACTCCAGCAAAGAAATCCCGCAGGGCATTGGTCCCATACACCACTTCTGCCGTCACAACTCCTAAGTACTGGTTGATTGTCATTCCTTGAAGAACATCAGTTGTTGATAGAATCATGATTTGTTCTCTCCTTGAAAAACTTAGCAGTACTCCCCTAT
This sequence comes from Kovacikia sp., assembly GCA_049581985.1. GTDB lineage: Bacteria > Cyanobacteriota > Cyanobacteriia > Leptolyngbyales > Leptolyngbyaceae > Kovacikia. Next base: position 3,382 of record JBAUTA010000506.1, on the reverse strand, counting down.
GATCACGGATTAAATCAGTGCCGCAAATTGTATGGGTGGGTTTTACAGTCAAATCATCGCCTGGACAAACATAGGGGCAAACCCGCCCCTGCCCAATTCTAGAACTACTTAATTCCCCTCCCTTACCATCTTGACCGCCTTGCCGACTAAAGTAATAAAAATGTCAAGAAAATCAATTTCACGTAAACAAACTCCCCTGGTTCTCAACTTGTTGCTCTTGCTTGGGCTAACAGTTACGCTGTTTGTCCAGGCTGGACCTGCCGCTGCTGGCAAATCTAAGGAAGACGAGCAGCTTACAGAACTGCTGAAAGAAGGACGGAAGCAAGTTGATGCCGGAAACGTGCCAGCCGCCATTACGCTCTATCAGCAAGCTGCCGACCTGGACAACAAGAATCCCCGCATTTTCTCCGGCATTGGCTATCTGCAAGCTAGTCAAGGAAACTTTCAGGAAGCTGTTAAAGCTTATCAGCAAGCGATCGCCCTTGACCCTAAAAATGCAGATTTCCAGTATGCTCTCGGCTTCAGTCTGGCAAGCCTGAACGACAATGACGATGCCATTGCTGCCTATCGTCGTGCCACCCAAATCAACCCCCGTCATATCAATGCCTATCTCGGTCAGGGGGTGTTACTAACCCGGGCAGGCAAATACGATGAAGCCATGCAGGCCTACAAACGGGTTCTGGCTTTTGACCCGCGCAATGCGAGAGCCTATGATTTAATGGGGGCGTTACTAATTAAACAGGATCGACCCAGGGAAGCGCTCCAACCCTTACAGCGAGCAGCCCAGTTGGCTCCTAAAGATGGGGACATTCAGGTAACCCTGGGTGCTGCCTGGTTGAGCCTTGGTAACCTGACTGAAGGGCTGACAGCATTTACCCGAGCTGCTCGTCTAGAACCCCGCAACGCAGCCATTCAGCTTCAGATGGGTAAAATCTGGCAAGCAAAAGGACGCAGGGATGATGCGCTCAAGGCCTATCAACGGGCAACCTATCTTAAACCTGATTTGGCTGAGGCTCAGGAGGCAGTTGGAGATCTTTATATCGAGCAAAAAGACCTTGTGTCAGCCATCATTGCCTATCGGCAGTACACCTATCTTGCCCCAAACAATCCAGCGGCTCACTACAAGCTAGGTAAAGCTTTGAAAGAGCGCGATCGCGTCCCTGAAGCAATTTCAGCGTTTGAACAAGCAAAACGTTTGTACCAGCAACAAGGTAAGTCTGATAAGGTTCAAGAACTTGAAAAAATGCTGCGCGATCTAAAAAAGAATAACAAATCAGACTAATAGCGGTTAAGGGCAAGCGGCCTGGGGGGAAACGGCTATCCCCCCTATTGTTCGACCCTTACGGCTTAATTAGCCGATGCTCCGATCGGCGGGAGTAAGCCGCCAGTCGGATTCTCCGGAGAAGCCCCTGAACGACAACAGCCACCATCAACCCATTGATCCCTACGACGGCTGATAGGTAGAGAGGTTTCGACAGACCCATGACAAAACTGAGTCCTAAACTTAAACCAGATGCCACCGTCAGGAGCGCTACCGTCACGCTGATTCCCAAAGAGCCTCCCTTTTCGGTAGTTTTCTCAACCACAAACCCAGCCACCAATCCTGTAAACACCCCCCCGGTAAACCCCGCGATCGCCCCTGGCAAAACCGTCATATTATCCACTGATAACCCTTCGATCACAGGCAACAATATTGCCACACTGCCAACTGCAAATCCCGCAATCACCCCAGCGGATGCCCCCGCTACCAATGCCAGCGTTCCCATAATCCAGGCGGCAATTTCAAATCCTACCGCAGCCCCCAGTGCCACCCCAAACCAGGTTACCGCCAATCCCCCTTTAATCGCACCGATAAACAGGGCAAACCAGGCAACTGCCCAAGCAGCCAGGAACGAGCAGGAAAATAGTAGAACTAATAATCCATAGAATCCATAGGGTAACCCTTTAGTGTGAACTGAAAAGGGAGCCGTTCGAACCTGGAGTTCAATGGGATAGGTCTTTTGCAACGTATTGGTGTGGAGCAAGATTTTACGGGTAAACGTTTTGTTCCGCACTAATTTACTTGTATCGACCATAATCCGGCATTCAGTCTGATTGCCTTGGAAAACAAGCGGATAAAATGAGATCCAGGAATGGGAATTCGGGCAGTGGGGTGGATCGCTGGGATGGGGAGCGACCTCCCAGGTGCCTTCCAAGATCGTTTCTGGGACTGAGTTATTAATTTCAATCCTGTAAAACAAACGCTCCCCAGGTCGAGTTGCAATTAGCTCCAGATTAGCCTGGCTAAGGCTAGCTTCTGGCGATCGCATGGGATAAATCGGCAACGCAGCTAAAGCCTCGATCGCGTTGGCATATCGATCTTCCAGACGAGGTTCGACCATCTTCTCTAGCCAATTAATCCAGCCAACGCTAAGTTTAGGAACCAAAGAGCGAAAGTTGACTCGATAGGTAATATCAATCAAATTTCCCACATTGGTCGATTTAGTATTGGTCAGCAGGCAAATTAAGGTAATCCCCAACCCATACAAATCCGAAGCCTCCGTCAATTGGCGATTAAACAGTTGCTCAGGTGGCATAAAGCCCAACGTCCCCTTCACCACGCTGCTGATGCCGAGCTGCCCATCTCCAACCCGAGCAAACCCAAAATCGACTAAATAAACATTAATCTGATCGTCAACCAGAATATTTTCCGGTTTCACATCGCGATGAATGACAGGCGGAATTCGATTTTGCAGATAGGCCAGGATCTCCAGCGTCGCAACTGCAATTTGCTTAATTTCGTCCGGGCTAAAACTGCGGATCTCTGCTAAAGATGTGGCATGTTTATACTCCTGAACCATACAAAACCCATCGGGGGTTTGGAAGGAATCTAGATATCGCGGAATACCTGGATGATCCAGCCCTCGTAAGGTTTGAATTTCGCGATCGTGGGCATCATAATCGGTCCAGGTTGAGCCAGATCTGGCAAATTGAAATTCTTTAATAACAACCGATCGCTGAGTTTTTACATGGGTTGCAAGATAAGTAACCCGCCCTCCAAGATGGTTACGCCCTAATTCTTTGACTACCCGGTAGCCACAGTTAGAAAAATCTGGAAAGCTGCCCATACTTGCTATCAGACAATCCCAAGGTTAAACAACAGCTTACTTCAGGAACCCCTGATTAATCGACAAAATCACGAACATCCCTGGAAAAAACATCCTGGCCCTTACGCCCCCGCGCTCCCCCCGAAAGGGATAGGAACCTCATTTCTAGTACCAATTTAAAAAATGAAGGTTGCAGATGGGGGTGGGGGGGCTTCGCCCCCAGCCAGGGGTTCCACCCCTGCACCCCGTCCCCAATCTGCCCTGTTCGCTATTTAAATTGGTATAACCTGGGTGTT
>JBAUTA010000505.1:0-5147 GCA_049581985.1 Kovacikia sp. | reverse complement strand
GTGCAGGGGTGGAACCCCAGCACCCCCATCTGCAACCTTCATTTTTTAACTTGGTATAAGGGCGCAGGATTGGGCAGAAAAGTTCCCCCCGATTCCTGCCCCCGCTCACTCCGCTGTCACATAGGCTGATGTAATTCCGCCATCGACCAGAAAAGTAGAACCGTTCACAAATGACGACTCATCACTTGCCAGAAAGAGAGCCGCTTGAGCAATTTCGGTGGCCCGGGCAAGGCGTCCGGGAGGAATGTGGATCAGGCGACGCTGACGGCGATCGGGGTCAGCCATCAGCTCTGCCAACAGGGGAGTGTCTACAGGACCGGGGCAAAGTGCATTCACCCGGATATTCTGACGGGCAAACTCCACCGAGATCTCGCGGGTGAGGGAAAGAACTCCACCTTTGCTAGCCGTATAGGCAACCTGTGCAGTCGCTGCCCCCATGACCGCAACGAAGGATGCGGTATTGATGATGGAGCCGCCACCTGCTCTCAGGAGGGCCGGAATGCCGTATTTGCAGCCGAGAAAAACCCCCTTAAGGTTTACGTTCATGGTTAAGTCCCAAACGGCTTCCTCTGTGTCCAGAACAGAACCATCTGCCGGGTGAAAAATTCCGGCATTGTTAAACAGAATGTTGAGCTTTCCGTAGGCAGATTCTGCCGCCTCAATCATTGCTTGCGCTTCCGCTGCTTTTGACACATCCGCCCGGACGAAAGTTGCCTGCCCATCGGCTGCTTGAATCGTTGAGACAGTCTCCTTTGCAGCCGCTTCATTGAGGTCACAGACAACTACCTGCGCTCCTTCCCTGGCAAAAAGCAGAGCAGATTCTCGCCCAATCCCGCTGCCTGCTCCGGTAATCAGAGCAACCTTATTGAGTAAACGCATGAACTATTCCTGAAATATTCGACTTTTCTTACCCTACAGGAATGTTGGGCAACGGGCGATCAGTAGGGGGATGTCACCCAATTAGAGTCGCTCAACTGCGCCGAACGGTGGAACCCCTGCACCCCGTTTCCAGCTGCCGTGTTTGCTTTTTGAATCGGAATAGCTCCCTGCTGCTTTGACCAATGCCTGAAACAGAGATTGATGGACGGGATCCTCCGGGGACAGTTCGGGATGCCATTGCACGGTTAGCATCCAGGGATGCTGAGGATGTTCGAGCGCTTCCACCAATCCGTCAGCCGCATAGGCTGCAATTTTCCAGATATCGGGTACTGTTTTAACCGCCTGATGATGCCAGGAGACAACGGTAATATCGGTCTTGCCTACAATCCTGGCAAGCTGACTCTCTGGCTGCACCTGAACATCATGGGGAATCGGGCGGCGGGGGTGTTCTAGTCGATGGGCGATCGCTTCACCGTAGGTTTCAGGCACGTGGGTCACCAACTCTGCGCCACTGGCAACACTTAACATCTGCATGCCGCGACAGATACCTAAGGTTGGAATGCGGGAGATAAGAGCCTGCTTTGCCAGGATTAATTCAAACTCATCCCGCTCGGAATCGACTAGATAAACCGTGGCATGGTGAGAGCCGCCATAAAGCTGCGGGTCAATGTCTCCGCCTCCGGAGAAGATCAAACCATCCAGGATATCCAGAATTCGGACGGGATCCGGTTGATTGGGGGGCAGCAAAATGGGCACCCCGCCTGCCTGCTGAACGGCATCTACATACGCCCCCGGCAGTTGAAACTCCCCCGCCTCATTGCGGCTGTAGGTTGTAATCCCGATAATTGGTAGTTGCTTCTGGCTCAATGCCTGCTTCCTCCGAGTGCCTAAATTGCTAGCAGCCTGGTAGTCCGTCAGGATAAATTGGCGGAGTAATACCAGTCTTGACAGCCTCCTAGTGTTGCAAACACTAAATTTTGCAACAGGGGGGGAACCGCTTTCAAAACTTTATTTTTGTTGTACTAGCCTAGCAGTCCGTCAGGATAGATTGGCGGGGTAACTCAACTCTACTCTACAGAACCCATATTCCAGGTATTTTGAGGGTTTCCAACCCTCAAAACAGTCTTGACAAACGACTAATAGACCAAAACGAAAGTTTTGGAGGGGGGTGGGACGTCAAGAAATGGGGCCGGAGGGAATGGGGCCAGAGAGGGAATCGGGGGCGTTGCCCCCAGCCAGGAGATTCACTCCTGCGCCTCGTCCTAACCCATAGGGCTACGGCTATAATTTCCATTCCTTAATAATTGGACTTCAGCAGCGTGCTAAAGATATTGAAGTTTGCATCAACCCAACTGATGCGATCGAGGACGCTGGCAACTGTCCGGGGTGGGTTAGAAATTAGCGTATCCTGGGCAATCAGACGGGCGAAATCAATTTTGATGGAACCCGATCGCTCCGTTACCCCATTACTCTGGTAAAACTTGACGCCTGCCCGCTGCATGATCTTGATCACCTCTTGGGCCAGGATGCCATAGCCAACCGTGGTGGGATGAATACCATCCAGGGAGAACAAGCCACCCTGGGTGCGCCCCCTGGAATTGGAGATGAAAAAGCGGGTATCGGGAACCGGGGACAGGGCTTTCAGTTCAGGGGGGAGAGGATAGGCCCCGCCTACTTCCTCCCACCAACTGGGTTGCGCGGCTGGATCGTCGAGATAGCGTCGGGATGCCAACCGATCGAGCAACCCAGCCTGCTCAAACAGATACCAATCCCTGCCTTCCTGTCTAGCTTGACGCACGGCGTCTGTAATAAAGTCGTTGTACTGGTCGATCGCGCTGTCGATCGCCCTGGCTTGCTGTCCGGTGATTTTGGGATGTTTGTCGGGTTTGAAATCCTCATCCCGGATCCAGGGCAGCGTGTAGTAAGGAAAGTAGCGCGATCCAGGGATACGCTTGGTGGCAACGCCCCGGGCAAAGGGAGCGATCGTCACATGGGGAACAGTAGCAAGAATGACATGGCGGGCTCGGATTTTCTTGATTTCTGCAATCAACTGATCCAGCTCTGCCTTGAAGTGAATCGGACGCCAGACCGTATATTGGTCATTAATGTCCATATTCTCATAGCCCGCTGCACTCCAGACCACGTTAAAGGTCAAAATGCTGCCCAGCGCATTATTAGAACCAATCAGCACAAGCAGGGTTTCGATCCCATCGCCAGTATTGCTTTCCAGGGTTCCTTCCGCACTCAACGCGGCAGCCGCTTGCAGGGGAGAAAGCGCTTTTCTGGCAGAATCGCGGGCAGAATTTAAAACACGCAGGGCTGCCCGCTCGTTATGGTTCTCGACGATTTCCTTGAGAAAATCGTCCTTGGGGGGATGGGCATCTAAAACCTTTTGGCAAATATCCGCCGTGCGCGAGATCGTATTCCGCAAATCCCAGCCATAGACCGCCAGGTTGTGGTTAATAGCGGTTTGGGCAGGCAGTTGCAGACCTTCTCCCCGTTCCCAGTAATCTTCCACATCGTCGAGATACTGGCGCAAAAATAGCAATGTGGAAGGCAGTTCCCAGATGTCGATATTGCTACCAAATTTTTGGTCGAGCCGATTTGCCAAATTTTCCAGGTTCAGGGGCAAGCCATCCCCCGGCCCACCATAGGTTGGATAACGTATTTGCTGCTCCCATCCCAGCTCACGGGCAATTAGCACCGGATGGGAGAGATTGGTTTTGAAAATGGCTCCGCTTTGAAATCCGTGGGTCAGAGAATCACCGATCGCCACCAGACGATGACGCGGCTTTCCCGTTGCATTAACCGTAACAGAAATACCCAGAGTCGGGTCAGTGATAGGTTTACGTGCCTCTGCCCGGATAATCACATCCTCTGGAGTATTGGGATCGAGCATGTCTGGAGTTACTGGATTTACCATCTGCCTTCTCCTGTAAATTCAATAGTAAATAGATTGTTGATCTGAAGTCGGGGCGCAACATTGGGTGGAAAAATCCTTGCTTAACCCGCAAATCCTTGCCCAAATGCTACGCTCTGACAGGATTTGATGGCCCCAACCCAAAATCCCTTAGAAGCAGAAGGTTTGAAGGAAGCCGAGGGGCCTCAGCGTCAACGACTCGCCAAAGCTCCCGTCGAAGGGCACCCCCCCGACTGGAGGCAATGCTCCCCTGACCCCCTTTGCCATTAATAAGGCCTACCTGCCTGCCTGATGGTTTGGATTTCCATTGCAAAGCCCCTACCAATGCTGATTGCACATTGGATACACCACCGACATTGATTCAAATGATTGACTTGAGAGATTGACTTGAAAAATTAACTTGAAAGTTTGACTGACGCTCAGCCTCAGCCTCAGTTCCAGGTTATGGATGAATGATCTTACCCTTCTGTACAAAGTTTATTCTCGCTTCAACGGGATTGCGAGGTCACTTTAAAGATATGAACATAACTCAACACAACAATACATTCAGAGATAAAGCCGTAGCCCTATGGGTTAGGACGGCGTGCAGGGGTGAAATCCCTGGCTGGGAGCAACGCCCCCAGCCCAAGCCCCTTCCCCATGCCCCACGATGCTGGGTAATTGCTTTCGGGGAAATCGCCTAATCCATACCCTTAGCTGCAAGCTGAGTCAGCAGATGCTGGGTCGCCAGAGTCGGATCTTCGGCTTTCATCAGGGCACGCACGATCGCAACCCGGTTGGCTCCAGCAGATAAAACCTGGTGGAGATTATGGGAATCAATCCCTCCGATCGCGAACCAGGGAACCGTGGCCTGCTTCGCTGCATAGCGGACATAGTCAATTCCGGCGGCAGGTCTACCTGCCTTCGTCGGGGTCTCATAAACTGGCCCAACCCCGATGTAGTCGGCTCCTTCTTCAATGGCACGGTGCAAGTCGTCTGGTTGATGGGTTGATCGCCCAATCAACCGCTGCTGGCCAACAAGCTGGCGGGCCAGGGCAATCGGAATATCATCCTGGCCTAAATGAACCCCATCCGCATCGACTGCGATCGCCAGATCTACGCGGTCATTGACGATAAACAGGGCACCGTACCGATGGCAAAGCTGGCAAAGCTTTTGGGCCTGGCTGAGACGTATAGCATCGTCCGCATCTTTGTCCCGATACTGCACCAGGGTCAAGCCTGCCTGGAGGACGGCTTCCACCGTGCCAAACAGGTTTTCTGTGGGGGTGGTCACCAGGTAGAGCTGCGATCGTTGTAACAGTTGACGCCGTTGAGTAGACATCAGCTTGCTGTCCAGCGTGTAGACCCG
>JBAUTA010000504.1:0-2022 GCA_049581985.1 Kovacikia sp. | reverse complement strand
ACATAGCCCTTTTCAAGGGTGTGAGGTACGGTGAGGGTGCTCCGCACCCTCACCGTACCTCACATTTCTATTACTTCACCCAAGGGCAAACTGCTATAAGGACAGACACAGGGAAAGGAGAAGGGCGTTGAGTTAGGTGTAACCGCTTGCCTCTTACCTTTTTGTCCAATTCTCTACCTATCCAAGCTAGAATCCAAAGATCTTAGAGTTCTTCGTCCCCGTCCCAGGTACCCTTGAATAAAGGCTGAAGTAAATCATTTAGCCAGGTTTCAACCTTCAACCTGAGACGATGGGATAGGGTGGTATCGAGCAGGTTGACCTGGGGAAGTTCAATCAGGGCACGCTGATAGTCGGCGACAGCGTAGTTCCAGTCGCCTGCCAGGTGATGGGTTCTGCCCCGCTCGGCATAGATATGACCCTCTAAGAAAGTGGGTATCTCATTGTCGTCAGATCCTTGAAAAATTTGACTGAGTTGTAGCGCAAGATCAAAATTTTCGCTGGCCTGACTGTACATTTCTAAATCGCGGAAGGTGATGCCCTGATTAATCCAGGCGCGAATATTGGCGGGATCAAGGTCAATCGCCATCTCATAATCCACGATCGCTTCTGCCAACTGCCCTAAAGCGGCGTAGCAATTTGCCCGGTTATTGTAAACTTTTGCCAACTGAGGATTTAATTGTAGCGCCTTATCGTAATCTGCCAGCGCTTTAACAAATTGCCCTTTACGAAAATGGAGGAGTCCCCGGTTGTTGAAATCGCTAGCATTGGTTGGGTTGCGGTCGATTAGCTGATTAAGCAGGGCGAGCGCCTGCCCAGCTTTACCCTGCTGAGCGTTGTCTAAAGCCTGCTTACGTAGCAAACGATCCTGCTCAGCCTGGCTTAATAAAGATAAATCCCTGGTCGCAGGTCCGCCAAAAAGAGCCTGCTTTTTTCTCGCAGGCGGCTTCTGACTATCCTCATCCAACCTTGCTCCAGATCGAGTTGAGCGGTAGCCTTCTAAGGTGCGATTGTAGCGACCTGGAAACATACGGGTATTCATACAATCCTCACGGTGTACAGCCTAACAGTACGGGGTTTCCTGCCGATGGTGGGCTATCGATGTGTCACTTGCTGAGGCGTCTCAGCAGGCGTGATTTCAGTGTTTATAACATCGATAGATCCGCATCTTTGCAGATTCTCCCTCTAGATACACCCTCCATAAGTTCCATTTCTGAAACTGAAACCAATCCTGCCCGTCCCCCAAAATTGGTAGAATGCAACGCAGAACCGATTACCCAGTCTTGAACTGTTTGTGGAATGATTATGACCACTGCGACGCCTGTTTCCAATGCGCCTGATGTGTCTGCTGATGATTATTTAGTTCTAGGGTTAGCAACCTGTTTCATTAAGGAAGAGGGTGAAGTTCACGAAGTCAAAGTCGTGGAGCCGATTCCTTCTGCGGCCCTAGAGGCGATTATTAAGGGGATTCCCACATCCTACGCCAGGGCGATCGCGACAACCGTTGGCTCCGTGCTGTTGGACAATGTGCCGCAACTGCCTGCTAGTTTTCCTGCTGAGGCACAGTTTTGTGATGACTTTACTTTTCGGGCGTTGGCCGCTGCCCGTACCTACAAAGCTCGTCCGATCGCCCAGACTCATATTCCCGCTGGGACAACAAAAGCTGATTTTAACTACTCCACTGAACGCAAGCGGGTGTTAAATTCCCAACGCATTATCAAAACAGAGGATAATGTAAAGCAGCATGAGTACACCCACAAGGTTCTCTAGGGCAGGTGGGCAGGAATAATTCCCCTGTCAGGTTCGTTGGGGAGATGGGCGGTTCCACTGATCCAACTGCTTCGTCACGAGTGTGGGCAGGAGGACGAGAGGGGAGCAGGAGGGGGGGGAGAAATGCTGATCATCCCACCCGCTGACGATTGGCTTAAAAGTCTCTATCCCTTTCCCCCAGACCCTTGTAGCGGTTTGCACTTGGGTGAAGTACAAAAATGTGAGGTACAGTGGGGCGCGAAGCACCCTCACTGT
>JBAUTA010000503.1:0-2577 GCA_049581985.1 Kovacikia sp. | reverse complement strand
CTACTTGTCAATATGAAAATTCTATTTCTTGACCAGAGTGGAAAACTTGGTGGTGCTGAGTTATGCTTGCTCGAAATTGCCCAGCCATTTCAAGATCGCTGTTTAGTCGGACTGTTGGCCGATGGACCGTTTAGGGAACTCTTGGAGAAGCACCAGATTCCAGTTCAAGTGCTTGCCGACAAAGCCATTCCAGTGCAAAAGGGCAGTAATGTGTTCCAGGGTATGGGTAGCTTCAACGCTCTGATTACTCCGGTTGTGCTAGCGACCCAACTGAGCAATCAATTTGACCTGATCTATGCGAATACCCAAAAAGCACTCGTAATCGGCGCGATCGCCAGTTTTTTCAGCCGTCGTCCGCTGGTTTACCATCTCCACGATATCCTCTCTACCGAGCATTTTAGCCCAGCCAACCTGCGCATTGCCGTCAGCTTAGCCAATCGCTTCGCCACTGCCGTCATTGCCAACTCCTGCGCGACTCAAGCCGCCTTCATTGCCGCTGGCGGTCGTCAAGCCCTGACCCATGTGGTCTACAACGGTTTTGATCCCGGTCGCTACCAAAACCTTGCCTACAGGAATCCATCCCTGAAACCGCCGCTTGAGTTAGAGCAAAAATTTGTGATTGGGCATTTTAGCCGTTTGTCACCCTGGAAAGGACAACATATCTTGCTGGAAGCCCTAGCCCAGTGCCCTCAATCAGTAGTGGCATTGTTCGTAGGGGATGCCTTATTTGGTGAAACCGAGTATGTAACGCAACTTCATCAACAAGTCGAGGCCCTAGGGCTGGGCGATCGGGTACACTTTCTGGGCTTTCGCTCCGATGTACCCCAACTAATGAGCCAGTGCCATCTAATTATTCACACATCCACTGCCCCAGAACCATTTGGACGAGTCATTGTGGAAGCCATGTTATGTGGGGTGCCCGTGATCGCCGCAGCCGCAGGCGGGGCAGCAGAACTAGTTGAACCGGGTGAAACGGGTTGGCTTGTGCCGCCCGGTGATGCTCAAAAGCTGGCAGAACTGATCCATCACTGCTACGCCCATCCCGAACAGTCCGCCGCGATCGCTCACCAAGCGCAACAAGTTGCTAGCAAACGATTTCATCTTTCAAGCACGAATCAGCAGATTGCCAACATTCTGGCCCTGATCGACAGCAAGTAAACCACTCCCCCATCAGGCAATTTCCTCTGCATCTCTCGCCTTTTCCTATCCCCTGATAGAGCACATCATTCATTTCCTGTACTCGTATAAATTCCGTGAGAATTCTCTTCCTGGATCAGTCTGGCAAAATTGGCGGAGCGGAGCTGTCGCTTTTGGATGTGGCGTCTGCCTTTCGTGATCGGTGCTTAGTGGGGTTGTTTGAAGACGGCGCTTACCGTCATTTGCTAGAACAACAGCTAATTCCAGTCGTTGTTTTAGCAAAGCATGGGATGCATGTGCAACGAGATAGCACCTTAACAGTAGCTTTCAGCCAATTGCCTCAACTGCTACCACTGATCGCTAAAGTTACTCAACTCAGCCGCGATTTTGATTTGATCTACGCAAATACGCAAAAAGCCTTGGTTGTTGGCGCGATCGCAAGTGTGCTGAGCCGTCGTCCGCTGGTCTATCACTTGCGGGATATTTTATCTGAAGAGCACTTCAGCTGCATGAACTTGAAGCTAGCCGTGATGCTAGCAAATCGTTGTGCTTCTCTGGTCATTGCAAATTCTCAAGCAACTCAGTCCGCATTCGTTGCCGCCGGAGGATGCGCCGATCGGGTTCAAGTTGTCTATAACGGGTTTGATCTCAAATTTAGCCAATCGATCATTGCGGAAGTTGAGCAGCTTCGACAACGGCTCAAGCTTACGCATCAGTTTGTTATTGGTCACTTTAGTCGTCTGTCTCCCTGGAAAGGACAACATATTTTGCTGCAAGCGCTGGCCCAGTGCCCAGAAAATATCACCGCTGTCTTTGTAGGCGATGCCCTGTTCGGCGAGCAGGACTATGTTCAACAACTTCACCGTCTGGTTGATCAGTTAAATCTGCACCAGCGGGTAAAATTTCTTGGCTTTCGTGCCGATATTCCCCAACTCATGGCAGCCTGTGACCTTGTTGCCCACACCTCCATTGCCCCCGAACCCTTTGGGCGGGTCATTGTGGAAGCCATGCTCTGTGGCACCCCCGTTGTTGCGGCTGACGCCGGGGGAGCAGTAGAACTGATCGAGCCTGGCAAAACCGGGTGGTTGGTTCCCCCTGGAGATGCGACTCTGTTGGCAAAGACGATCCGTGACTGCGATCGAAATCGGGAAGCCATAGCCGCGATCGCCACCCAGGCCCAGCAGGTTGCCCGCGATCGGTTTAACCTGGCCACCACCAATCAACAAATTGACAATCTCTTGCAGCAAATGCTGCAAAGCACCCCTTGCACCCGCAGCATGGATTTTAAGGCAGAAGGCCGACGATAGGGCAACTGGTCCTATCGTCGGCCCCCTGCCTGATCGCTAGGAAAGAGGGCGATTCACAGAGATGTCTACGGCTTGGGGAGCCCCCTTGCGAAGCTCCTGCTTCAAAGCCGATCGGCGGATCACCGCTCCATAC
>JBAUTA010000502.1:0-1550 GCA_049581985.1 Kovacikia sp. | reverse complement strand
GGCTTACGCTTGCCTGAGGTGATTTCCGAAAAACAAAGTACCAAAGATGATGATGACTCGTTGCCAGACTCCAGCTTTGTAAGCAGAATGCTTGGGATATTTTTTCCTGGAAATCGCCTGAAACCCTGAGAATCATGAATTATACCCAATTTATAGCGGTTTGCACTTGGGTGAAGTACAGAAATGTGAGGCACAGTGGGGCGCGCAGCACCCTCACTGTACCTCACGCCCTTGAAAAGGGCTATAAATAGCGAACAGGGCAGATGGGGGTGCAGGGGCTCCACCCCTGGCTGGGGGCGAAGCCCCCCCACTCCCATCTGCTTATTTTTTAAATTGGTATTAAATACCTTGTTTGACATTTAGTTGCACTATCCGGACTCAGGGCTAACATTTTGTAGAAGTAATTATTCTTCCTGGAAGGTCACGGTCATCGGGTTTATTCCTATGAAACTTGGGAATTTTATCACTGGGGTATTGCTAACTGCTCTGGCAGCAACTGCTATCCTCAATGCTTGCGACGCCAAGCCGCCTGCCCCATCTAGCAATGGCACGCTACAGTCCAACAGTAGCGCTTCTATCTCTGCAAAGCCGTCGGATAATCGTAAAGTGGAACCACCCAGTAATTCATCCCCTGATGATAAGGGACGATCAGACAGGGGACGATCGGACAACGTCCCCTCCCCTTCCCCTCAACAATCGGCGATCGACCAATTACTGGAAACTGGACAATGTCCAGGATGCGATCTGAAAGAGGCAAATCTGGAAGGTTTGAACCTGGCAGGGGTCAATCTGGAAGGGGCCAATTTGGAGGGAGCTAACCTGGCGTTTGCTCGCCTGGAAAGTGCCATTCTTAAAAAGGCAAATTTGAAACGCGCCAATCTAGAAGGAGCTTCCCTGGGGTGTGATATTCACCTCAATCTGCCGCGCAACCAGAGTAAAAATGGTTTCAGTATTCACACCCACAGCACGGGAACGGGAAATTCAAACGTTAATGTCAATATCAGTGTCAGCAAAAGGGCCGCAACGGTAGATCTCTATGCAGACGGTAAAATTAAAGAGTGTGTGGTTTTACAAGGATCTAATCTCCAAGAGGCAAGATTACCCGATGGCTCAATTTATCGTTAGATCAAAAATTGGGAAAGGGTTTTAGTCTGGTTTTGCTGTATCACACCATTGCCAGAGGATCCCACAGAAACAGAATATTCGGCAGCGAGTATAGAACCCTTTTCAAGGGTGTGAGGTAGAGTGAGGGTGCTTCGCGCCCCACTGTACCTCACACCCTTGAAAAGGGTTTATACTCGCTGCCGAATATTCTGTTTCTGTGGGATCCTCTGGAAATGGTGTGATACAGCAAAACTAGACTATAACCTTTCCCAGTTTTTGATCTCCTAGGAAATTAGATTTTGGATAAGCATAAGTACTTATATGGCAAGTCTAATTTCTTTCACCCTGAAGGTGTACCAGTGCGTAGATTGCTAACGATAAATTGAGCCATCGGGTAATCTTGCCTCTTGGAGATTAGATCCTTGTAAAACCACACACTCTTTAAT
>JBAUTA010000501.1:0-10418 GCA_049581985.1 Kovacikia sp. | reverse complement strand
AGCTAAACCCCTCCAGCGTCAATACTGCGAAATAGATTTTCATACCCATTTACTTGGAGCATGCGGCAATACTCCGTTGGAGTATCGATGTCAAAGGCTGCCTCTGGGTAGGAAACCCTCAAGGTATGTTGAGCATATTGCTGAATCACTTTTCTTGCGCCAATATCACCGCTTAATGCAGTCAGCTCTGCAAAGAGGGTGTGATGGAACAGCGCTGGAACACCTAAAGTGCCTGCATATTCCGAGGCAACAATTAAGGGATGCGATCGTCGATAATTCTGCACCAGTTGATTGATCAGTTGCGTAGAAACAAAGGGTTGATCGCAGACACAGATGACAGCCGCTGCAATCGGAGGACTCTCCATCTGAAGGGCTTCTATCCCCGATCTCACAGAGGTACTGACGCCCTCAGACCAACGTAGATTTTCAACCACCTGAACATCAAATGCTGCCAGTTCAGGTTGAATGGGTTTGGCCTCAGCCCCTAAAACCACTACAACCGGATGGCAGACCGAGTTGACTGCTATCTCAACGATACGCTGGATTAAACTTTGCCCCTGATAGGGCAGCAGTTGTTTGGGGCTTCCCATCCGGCTAGAAGCCCCTGCGGCCAGGATGACTAAACCAACAGCAGACACGGTTTTTCCTCGCCATGAATGGAACCCTGACGCGATCGCAAATGACCGCCCGATCGCTCAGCCAAGACCGCCTGAATTTCTGCCACGATCGCCAGCGCAATTTCCTCGGGGGTTTCTGCCCCAATATCCAGCCCGACCGGGTGAAACAAGCGGTGCTGTTGCTGATGGGTGGGAACAACCCCATCGCTGCGTAAATCTGCTAACAACTGCTGCGTCCGCTGTTTTGGCCCTAGCACACCTAAGTATTGAATTGGGGAAGGTAGGAGCGATCGCAGTAAGGTTTGATCATGCAAATAATGATGGGTCATCACCACCGCAACCATGCGCGAGTTCAAATTCAGATGGGTGTGAAGTTCCTTGGGATGGCAAACAAGAATGTCGTCTGCGTGGGGGAAACGATCGGGGGTTGCAACCGTCGGTCGATGATCAATTACCGTCACATGCCAGCCAAGTTGTTTGGCCAGGTGCACCACTGGAATGGCATCATACCCTGCCCCAAAAATTAGCAACGATGTGGGTGGATGAATGACCTCAATCAGACCCTCAACGGAGCCGCCAGCCAAGGGATAGGAAACCACCTGGGTTTTTCCGGCGGTAAGGATCCGATCGGCATCCCGTAACAACCGATTTGCCAGTTGCTGATCAGCAATTCTGTTGACAACCGTACCGTCAGGTTGCAAGTATAGGCGATCGCCAATTTCAGCCTCCACGTTTCCTTCAACGTGAAACAGGGTGGCGATCGCGGCCGGTTCTTTGCGCTGGAAACAATCTGCAACCCATTCAAGCTGGCTCCTGGCAGACTCCGTACCCAGCGACTCAAGTAGCACGTGGACGGAACCGTTACAACCCAGGCCGAGGCCCCAAATCAGGTCATCGCTGGCGGTCGTATCGTACCGCACAACGAGGGGCGGGGAGTTTTGAAACAACAACGGTTTTGCCTGTTCAAACACATCGCTTTCCAGGCACCCGCCACTAATTGCCCCTACCATTTGACCAGTCTCGGTCAGCAACATGCGTGCGCCCGGTCGGCGATAAACTGAACCCGTGGTTTTGACGACAGTCGCGATCGCCGATCGTTGCCCCAAATTCTGAGTTTGTTCAAATGCCTTGAGAATGGTTTGCAATTCTTTCATTCAGTTACTTGGGGTAATTAACTATAAAAAGAGGATATAAAAATGAGGATGCAATTTAAGATTCCCTATCGCTTTTTTGAGCTGCGGGATGGGGGTGGATAGAGCCAGAAACGGAGTAGCCAGGTTAGCCAGGGCATGACTGGATAGGTCAATAAGACGGATACAAAGGTGACTGATATCAATAAACCAAGTAAGGGGGGGAGGGGTTTCAGAAACGGTCCCAGTAGTACATCCGCCAGCAAGATGAGCGGGTAAACAGTCAAGACACCCAGAACCACTTTTTTGTAAAAGGATGGCTGGATTAGCTTTTGAGCAGTGTTTGGAGGCAGGGTAAACCACACTTCAACGCCATCTAACTGTTGTTGGGAGCGATCGATCACTAAATCACGCCCCTTCTCCCTCCAATGCTGAAAGGTGGGGGAGGCCCACCAATTTCTGAAATGGGCGTAATTGTCAAACTTCACAATCACCACGTATTCAGGATAGGCATGATCACGGGGGCGAATCACATCGACTCCAAGGAAGCCCTCAAATTGCCTAGCTGCCTGGTTAATTCCTTTAGACCAGACTTCGTATGCCTGAATCTGACTGGGTTCAACAATTTCTGAGATGACCAGTGTAATTGGGGTGGATTGCTGATTGGGAGGAGCCATTTGCAGTGCTCAATCATGGGTAGACGAGAAGACTTTTGAACGTGCGTTCTCTCCGAGGAAGCATGCTCATACCAATTTAAATAGCGAACAGGGCAAATTGGGGACAGGGTGCAGGGGTTCCACCCCTTCTTGGGGGCGAAGCCCCCAAACCCCCATGGTGCAAAATTATGATTTGCAACACCAGGGCGAGTTCGCTAATTGCTTGAGCCTACCCGGCAGGCTCAAGCAATTAGCTTGTCAGGGGTGAGGGGCAAACTGCGCAGCCGTTTACCTGTGGCATGGTAAACCGCATTTGCAACGGCGGCTGAAACCCCCGTGATGCCAATTTCACCGACCCCGCGCGCCCCTGCCGGATTAAAGTTCAAGTCTGGTTCGCCGACAAAGACAACCTCAATCCGGGGCACGTCGGCATGGGCCGGGAAGTGATAGGTCGCCAGGTCATAAACCACGGGGAAGCCTGTGTTTGGGTCAAACTGACATTCCTCCATGAGAGCCTGGCCGATGCCCATAATGATCCCTCCGCGCACCTGGCTGGCAGCTGCTTTGGTGTTAATTACCCGACCGATATCCATGACCGATACCCAGCGGGTCACTCGTAGCCGTCCAATCTCCTCATCAACGGTGACTTCGCAGAAGTGGGCACCCCAGGACTGGAAGGCCCATTTTTTGGTTTCAGCACCGGGAGCGGCAGAAGCGGAGGCTTCGATCGCCGCCCGTCCCGACTTTTGAAGGGCAGCACAGGCTTCGGTTGCAGTGGTGCAATTCGCACTTTTGAGAATATCCTGACAGGCTTTGATTACGGCTGGGACGAGGGATGCGGTCATCTGAGAGCCCCCCGCAAGCCCCCCATCGGGCAACCGCGAGTCGCCCATTTCCACCTGCACCTTCTCGACGGAAACCCCCAGCGTTTCAGCGGCAGCGATCGCCACCACTGTGTACGATCCCGTCCCCATATCATTTCCAGAGGTGAGGACGTGGACGCTGCCATCGGGCAAGAGGCGAACCTTGGCGGAGGTTGATCCCCGGTTGCCGGGGAAGGTGGAGGCCGCCATGCCCCAGCCAATCAGGTTGCCATCCCGGCTTAGCGAGCGGGGTTGCGGTCTGTCTTTCCAGCCAAACCGCTCTGCCCCAACCTTGAGACAGTCGGCAAAATGCTTAGCAGAGAAGGGCAGTCCCTTACGTTGATGCTGCTTCGATTCATTCTTCAGCCGCAGTTCGATCGGGTCGATCTTCAGGGCCCAGGCAAGTTCATCCATCGCCGACTCCAGCGCCCACATGCCAGGATTTTCTCCCGGTGCCCGCATGAAGGTGGGTGTACCGACATTC
This sequence comes from Kovacikia sp., assembly GCA_049581985.1. Lineage (GTDB taxonomy): Bacteria > Cyanobacteriota > Cyanobacteriia > Leptolyngbyales > Leptolyngbyaceae > Kovacikia. The sequence goes on along the minus strand of JBAUTA010000501.1, from coordinate 6,668 downwards.
ATCACCGCCAGCTCCTGGTTCAACAGCAGATTGGGAGCGGTATACATGGCAGGTGTGACCGAGGTACAGGGCTCGGTGAACACATCCACTGGGGATGTGTAGGATTTTACTTCGTGGGCGATCGCACTTAAGGTCCCATCTGCCGCCGCCGCTAACCGCAGGGTTTGCTCCGTTTCAGACCGATGCCCCGTGTTAGCGGTCATCTGTCTGCGGCTCATCACAACCTTTAAGGGGCGCTTGATCTGGCGCGCAACTGCGGCAGCCAAAATCCCGTGGGGCCAGGGAACCGCTTTGCAGCCAAATGCACCGCCGAGATAGGGAATAATCAGGCGGACTTTTTCCGAGGGTAGCCCAAACAGTTCCGCATAGGTGCGCTGGCTCAGGGCAACCCACTGGGAAGGCTCGTAGACTGTGAGAGAATCCGTTCCCTGCCAGTGGGCAACAATGGCGTGGGGCTCCATAGGGGCATGCAGTTCGGTCGAAGTCGTGTAGGTGTTCTCAATCTTCATAGCGGCACTGGCGATGCCAGCATCCACGTTTCCCTGCGTAAACTTAAATCCCTCTCCAAAGAAGGGGGGAGGTTCTTTGAAAACGGCATTTTTAGTCTCGATTAGCGGTGGCTGGGCAGCATACTCGACTTTTACTAAATGGGCACCATAGCGTGCCTGCTCGAAGGTTTCTGCGACGACGATGCCGATGATTTGCCCTGCATAGTGAATCTTGTCGTCTGATAGGGGTAAGCGCGCTTCGTAGATTTTTGAGTTTGCAAAGTTGTTGCTGGGCTTAAATACCGGGGGGGCGTTTTTATGGGTAAAAACGGCAATCACTCCCGCTGCTTTTTCTGCTTCGCGGGTGTCGATCGCCCGGATCCGGCCATGGGCGATAGTGGAGGTAACCACAACCCCATGCACCAGCCCCACCAATTTGTGCTCTGCGGAGTAGGTGGCAGTGCCCGTTACTTTTGCGTATCCGTCTTTGCGGCTGACAGCTGTGCCAATCACTTTGTTCATACGACTCCGCCTCCCCTGGCTGCAACTGCGAGGGCACGTCTAATTGCCCGTTTAGCTAATTCAACTTTGAAGCCGTTATGGGCAAGCGGCTTGGCTCCTTGCAGGGCAATTTCTGCTGCCTGTTGAAACGTTTCAGGGTTAGCAGATTTACCCATCAGAAATGACTCAGCTTGCGGAAATCGCCAGGGCCTATGGGCCATCCCGCCCATAGCCAAGCGTGCTTCTTTAATGCGGTTGTCTGCAATTTCAACCGCCGCTGCCACGGAAACTAACGCAAAGGCATAGGAGGCCCGATCGCGCAGTTTCAGGTACACACCAGATTTGGCAAAGGGGGCAGGGGGCAACACAATGGCCGTAATTAATTCTCCCGGTTCCAGGTTGGTATCCCGTTGGGGAGTGGTGCCCGGTAGCCGATGGAAGTTGCCAAACGGAATTTGGCGATTGCCTTTGGGGCCTTCTACTTCAACGATCGCATCCAGGGCTGCCAGGGGAATGCACATATCCGAGGGATGCACCGCCACACACTGGTCACTAGCTCCAAATAGGGCGTGGGTCCGGTTGATTCCGGTGATCGCCGCACAGCCTGCTCCGGGTTGCCGCTTGTTGCAGGCAAAGGCAGTGTCGTAGTAGTAGGGGCAGCGAGTCCGTTGCAACAGATTGCCGCCCACCGTCGCCATATTGCGAATTTGCTGGGACGCACCCAATAGAATAGCCCGGGACAGCATGGGATAGTTGCGGCGAACTTCGGGATGATCCGCCACAGCGGTATTGCTGACCAACGCGCCAAGGCGCAGCCCCTTTCCTGTCTGCTCAATTTGCGTCATGCCCAGGCGGGTAATATCAATCAGTTGGGAAGGTTCGTCTAAAAAGACTTTCATCCGATCGATCAGATTCGTGCCCCCTGCGATGAACAGGGCAGTGGGGGTACTCGACGCCTGCTGGACTGCCTCTTGGACCGAAGTCGCACGGACGTAGGAGAAATTTTTCATGGAGTTACTCCCTCCACTTCCCGCACCATCAGGGTCGCAGCGGGAGAGGGCGGCGTTTGCCCGATTACCTGCTGAACGGCTGCCACAATACCGTTGTAGGCGCTACAGCGACAGAGATTGCCGCTCAACCGTTCTTTGATTTCAGCTTCTGAAAGGCTCGCCAGGGCAGGAGGATTGCTGAGATCCGCGGTGACGGCGCTGGCACATCCCCGTTTCACTTCATCCAGCAGGGCAACGGTGGCACAAATCTGTCCGGGAGTGCAGTAGCCGCACTGAAACCCGTCGTTTTCGATAAACGCGGCTTGTACAGGGTGGAGAACCTCCCCTGTTGCTAACCCTTCAATGGTGACAATTTGCTTACCCTCCTGCATCACTGCCAGGGTCAGGCAGGAGTATACCCGTTGCCCATCAATCAGAACTGTGCAGGCTCCACATTGACCGTGGTCGCAGCCTTTTTTGCTGCCCGTGAGTCCAATCCGCTCGCGCAGGGCATCCAGAAGGGTGACCCGGGGTTCGATCGCCAGTGTTTGGGGGGTGCCGTTAATGTTAAGGGTTATCGACATCTCGCCCTTTCCAGGAATGGGGGTAGAACTGCCAGGCTGAGCGGCCTGAGCCGGGTTGAGCAAAGAGGGAGCGGCGATCACCGTTCCGGCTGCAGTCAATGCCTGCCCTAAAAAATTTCGTCGAGATCGATGGTTTTTTCCATCTTGGGGGGGATGCATTAATGACTCCTCTCGGTTGCGTTTAACTGACGTCAAGCTAAGGATTGGAATGATTAGATAACAGGTACCTTCCTATATTAGGGGAGTTGAAGGAATCGGGGTAAAGCCTGGATTGGATAGGAATGTCAGGGGCGATCGGGATAAAAATTTCTATGCCAGATGCCGCAGGACTGCAAAAATTGCGAGTGAGGTGATCCGGTGTTATGAGATCATAGAAAACAGTCAACAATCACCTAGTTTGAGCAGAATGGAACCACATCAAAAGCCAACAGTAATCATCACGGGTGCCTCCTCAGGAGTTGGTTTGTATGCTGCAAAGGCTCTTGTCAAGAGGGGGTGGTTTGTGGTGATGGCTTGTCGAAATTTAGGCAAAGCTGGGGAAGCTGCCCAGGAAGTGGGACTCCCCCAGGGCACTTTCTCCTTAATGCACATTGATTTGGGATCGCTGGAAAGCGTCCGGCGGTTTTCGCGAGAATTCAGGGCTAGTGGCAGAACGTTACATGCTCTGGTCTGCAACGCAGCAATTTATATGCCTTTGATTAAGGAGCCTTTACGCAGCCCCGAAGGCTATGAGTTGACCATGACCACCAATCACCTCGGTCATTTCCTGCTGGCAAATCTTCTGCTTGAGGATTTGAAGAACTCAACGGCAAACGATCGCAGGCTCGTGATTTTAGGAACTGTGACTCACAACCCGGACGAACTGGGTGGCAAGATTCCTCCCCGACCGAATTTAGGGAACTTTGAAGGGTTTGCCTCAGGCTTTAAGGAGCCAGTCTCAATGGTGGACGGCAAGAAATTTGAACCGGTTAAAGCTTACAAAGATAGTAAGGTTTGCAACGTGCTGACCATGCGCGAACTGCATCGACGCTATCACGACTCAACCGGCATTACCTTTAGTTCCCTATATCCAGGGTGTGTGGCAGACACACCGCTATTTCGTAACCACTATCCCCTGTTCCAAAAACTCTTCCCCTGGTTCCAAAAAAATATCACGGGTGGATATGTGTCCCAGGAACTTTCTGGGGAACGGGTGGCAGCGGTTGTTGCCGATCCTGAATACAAACAATCCGGTGCCTACTGGAGTTGGGGAAATCGCCAGAAAAAGAATGGCAAATCGTTTGTTCAAAAAGTTTCACCCCAAGCCCGCGATGATGAAAAGGGCGATCGGATGTGGGAGTTGAGTGCCAAGCTGGTTGAACTCGCGTAGGACGTTCGCCGCGAATGGTCGAAACGCCTGGATCATCCTGTCATTAAGTTTCCCCGCCCACTTAGTTTGGTCGGGGAAACTTGCGGACTTGATACTCCTCTGTCTCGATGATTTGGGCAGTCCCCTCTCCAATTGCCTGGGAAAATAGGCGTTCGGTTTCCTTCAGAAGATCCGCTGGGACAGATTTCCATGCTTCCCGATTGGCCCAATGGATCACCAAAATGACCTCATCTGCCTGGCTGGGGTTAATCCATACCTGCTTACCCAAGAAGCCTGGAGATTTAGACAGGGCAGTTGTCCAGATTTCCTCATCTTTTTGAATAAATTTTTCCCGCAATTCCGGCGAAACTTTGATCTTTAACCACTCAATGACCATGAAGCAAAAGGGGAGTAGGGAGTAGGGAGTAGGGTTAAACTGCTGGTAAATCCTGAATGTCGATCAGTGTTGCAGGCGGAGGGATCAATAAAGATCCCGAAGTGCCATCGGCAATAGCGGGACTTCTATGGTTTCCGATTAACCTGGCAATGCTGGTGACTGGGGTTTGACTCTGCTCAGCGCTCGGTCAATGACTCTGCTCCGCCCCCAGTTAGTACTTATGCTCAGCAGTACTTGTGCTCAGCATCCGGACAGACATGGGGTGTTCAGAGTCGAATGGGGGTTGAGCGGAGTCGAAACCCATCCATAAATGCCAGATCGTTGGTTGCCAGGTTAATCATTCCTGCTGGTGGAGTACCTGTATACCTCTACAGCCTACCAACCTTCCCTTAAAAATTAAAGGTTGTCCGTAAGACGCCCACGTATTGGGTATCGTTGCTGCTGTTGTTTTCAGGATTAAGGATCACCCAAAAACCAGGCGTAATGGTAATATTGTCGGTTATCTGGAAACGGTAAAAGGCTTCCAGGTGATAGGCGATATCCCGATCGCGCCGGACATCGCTGCTGGAGACTGTCGGCGGCACCCCAAACAAAAACCCTGGCATGTTGCCCTTACCGCCCACATCAGGGAAGGTTAACCCGATCGCTCCATACCAGGCACTGGCATGATCTCCATTTGCTACAAAGAGCGCATCGGTGCCCCCTCGACCATTGGAAATGTTGCTTAAACCGGAATTTTCGGCACTGGCACTGATGTAGCCACCAAAGGCGTGGATATTGAAATGATTGGAAACTTTGTAAAAGCCGGACAGGTTGACGATATCAGCGGAGGTGGGGATTTCACTGCCAAACGGTAGGTTTGCCAGCAGGCTGCCAGTCGTTGCCCCCAAAAATGCCTTCCCAGCAGGCGCATAGGAATGGGTATAGCCGACTCCGATCGCGCCCCAGTTGCCGTAAAAAGCGAGTTGCGCCATCGCATTATAGCCACCGTTAAATAAACCATTTCCAGCCAGTGGAATGTCCGGATTAAATGCCAGATAGCCTGCGGTTAGGATAATGTCCTTGGTAATGTTCCAGTTGATCGCACCGCCGCCACCCCCCCGACGATAGAAGGGGCTGTATTCCCCAAACTGGGAGGGAATTCCCAACCCATCATCTGCCACGGAAGGAGGCGTCAGCGTGTCTGTAATATCTGTAAATCCAATGCCCGTGGGACCCACAATAAAGGCCACTGAATCGCTAACCGGGAAGTAGTAGCGGATGTGGGGGATAAAAACTTTGTTTTCAAAGTCATTGTCAAAGTTTAACCGGGTCATGTTGGTGCCCGTAAGCGCGGCGATTCGACTAGAGCCATCCGCCGCCGCAAAGTTCCCAAACTCCAGACGGACTCTCAGTAAATCTTTACCGGAGAAACTGCTTTCAAAGTTAAGTCGAGTCCGGGTAGCCAGGAAAGGATTCGTGTCATCGGAATTTCCGCCAACGCGATTGCCAAAGGTATCGCCGATCGCCCAAATTGATTGAGCATTCAGTTTAGTCGTGGTGGAGAACTGCTGGGCTTCTAAGGTTCTCGTCCGGACTTCGAGCGAATCGACTCGACCACGCAGTACTGCTAGTTCAGCCGCAAACCCTTCTTGCAGTTTTTGTAAGGTCACCAAATCCTCTTTTCTGACCAAATCAGCCGTTGCTGCTGCCAGGAGTTCACTCATCCGGTCCAGGCAGGCATTCACGCCCGCTGCAAATTCATAGCGGCTCAAAGCCCGATTGCCACGATAGGTTTTGTTGGGATAGCCCACAATGCAACCGTAGCGCTCCACCAGGGACTGCAATGCCTGAAATGCCCAGTCGGTTGGCTTAACGTCTGTCAATTGGGAAACCGACGTTACCTGATCCAGGCCGGTAAAGCTTACCTGGTCAGCACCCAAATCTGCCTGGGCCGAAGCTGGAGCCACCTGGTCAATGGAAATAATCTGATCCATTGAGGTGGAGTTCGCATTTTCTTTGAGGGTTGTTTCAGCCAGAACGGGAGGATCGCATAGTCCCAATACCAATCCTGGGGTGAACACCATTGCCGCAACCCATGGGAAAACGTTACTCTTTGAAGCCTGGTTTACCTTTATATTGCTGTTCATGGGGGAAACTTCCTAAATAAAGAGTTTTGAAGAGGGTTTGAATAGAAGGAGTTTTCGATCAGGAGTTTTCGATCAGGAGTCTGGAGCATTTCCATCGGGATTGCCTTCTCAAACGGCAAGTCACCTACTCCAGTAAGGAGATGGGTGCAATGAAACCAACGATGATTTTGGGAAGTAGAGGGGGTGAAACTCCCTGGTTGGGAGCAGTACCCCCAACCAGGGATTCCACCCC
>JBAUTA010000500.1:0-9308 GCA_049581985.1 Kovacikia sp. | reverse complement strand
GCGCCACGCTGGCAGCCAGTTCATAGGCGGAATTGTGATATCCCCCGTCCAAAGGGTCAGGGATAAAACGATCGATTAGGATAAAGCCAATGTGTCCCAATGCCTGACTCCAGATCGCCAGCGTTGCAAACGACAACAGGTAAAAAAAGGTATCCCTGGATGCCTCGCCAGTTTGCCCAATCGGGGTTGGCACTGGTTGTCCGGTGAGGCGCTCATACAACTGGGCAAAGGCAGATTCAATCTCTGGTTTCGACCAGCCACGACTGCTAAGCATCTGATAGATAAATTCATCAGAAGCCCCTTGAGCACGGGCTGCTTCAATGAAACTGGTTAGAGTTTGCCCTATTTCCTGAGAACGAGGATGGCGGGGTTCTTCAACCATTGCTTTCTTTAACCTGGCAAGTACTAACGATCGCTACCTATCTTTGCGGTTCAAATTCTGCGGTTCAAATTCTGCGGTTCAAATTCCAGCCATTAGAATTTTCCCACGGATAATGCGATCGCGATTTATCATCTTGAGGGCGTTACCTTAATCCTTAATCCTTAATCCTTGACCTCCTATGGCTGCAACAGAGATCCACACCAAAACGGTGCAAGTTCCCAATCAAAATTTGCAAATTGACAGCTATCTGGCTGAGCCAGTGGGGGAAGGACCTTTCCCGGCGGTCATTGTGTTTCAAGAAATTTTTGGCATCAATACCCATATCCGGGAAGTGACGGAGCGGCTTGCCCGCGAGGGCTATGTGGCGATCGCCCCGGCCCTCTACCAGCGGACTGCTCCTGGATTTGATGTGGGCTATAGCCAGGCAGAGGTGGTGTTGGGCAGAACCTACAAAGAGCAGACCAAAGCCCCTGAGTTGATCAGTGATATCGAAGCGACGATCGGTTACCTCAAAAGGTTGCCCACTGTCCAGAGCACCGCGATCGGATGTATCGGTTTTTGCTTTGGTGGCCTGGTCGCCTATCTGGCTGCGACTTTACCGGATATTCAAGCCTCCGCCTCCTTCTACGGTGGCGGCACGACTACCTGGATGCCCGGTGGCGGCGACCCTCCCGTCAGCCAAACGGCAAAAATTCGCGGTGTCCTCTACGGCTTCTATGGCACCCAGGATGACCTGATTCCCAATCAACAGGTTGATCAAATTGAAGCCGCTCTCCAGCAGCATCACATTCGCCACCGAATTTTTCGCTACCCCACCGGGCACGGCTTTTTCTGCAATCACCGCTCTAGCTACAATGCCGAAGCGGCTGCTGATGCCTGGGAGCAGGTTAAGGCGTTGTTTCAGACGACGTTGCAGGACAAAAGGTGAGGGGTGATTGCTGTTTGATTGGACGATTCCCATTGAAAGCATAAATTGAAAGCATAAGAGTCGCAGCGGGGGGAGTTAGCCCTCCCATGGCGAAGGATAATGGATTTTCTGTGATGCTGGGCCACAGAAAATCCATTGGCAGGGGGGAAGTCCCCCGGCAGAGGATTGGGTTTAATCCCCGATGGAGATACATCGTAGCCTAGAGCAGGAGAAGGGGGGATGAGAGTAGAAAGGAACTGGGATTGCGATTTCAGCTTCACGGCTGTTGCCATACTTTAATTTGGACCTTATCGAAATCTAAATCGCTGGTCAGTCCAGCCAGGAACTTGCCATCCGGTGTGACCACTAAAGAACTCATCGGTCCCGTATCCAAAACTGCCTCCAGTCGAGCAGTTTGCAGATCCCACAGCTTCAAGTGTTGATCTGTGATACCAAAAATGCGATCGCGGCTGAGCGCTAACGGAAGATTCGAAAATGAATTCTGAGAAAAGGTGGCATGTTCTACTGCTTTGACTTCGCCAGTCGTGAGGTCCCACACCTTCAATCGGGTTTCAAATTTTCTAAAATTGTTACCAAACTGCAAAGCGGCGAGTTTGCCATCTGGACTCATGTGGGCAGACAAGAACCGATCTACAAAACTGTTTTCCACCTTATTGGTTGGTATTGTCTTTGGCTGATTGGTTTCCAGATCGACCACCTTGAGAGGGCTAAGGAGGGCGGTGTAGCTGGTGGAATTGATATCCAGGGGGTTAAACTGTCCTGCCTGATCATTGATCAGCGAGATCGGACCCAGGGTAATCTCGGATTTGGCGACCTTGGGAAAGCTGCCTTTGAGCTGGCCCGTTGCCAGATCCCACTCCTTAATGGCACCATAGCTGCCGCTGATCACGGTTTTGCTATCCAGGGTAATGGCGATAAAGTTCACCTCTTCGGGATGTCCGACCAGCATCCGGGGCGGTTGGTCAGTGGTCAGATCCCAGATCCGTACCCTGTGATCTGCACTGCCACTCACGACGGTTTTGCCATCGGGCGCGATCGCCACCGCCCTGATCCTGCCGGAGTCGCTCTGAAACGTTTTCTTCAGGCGTCCTGTGGTTAAATCCCATACCTTAATTGCCTTATCATTTCCCCCACTGACTAAGGTTTGCCCATCCGCACTGAGGGCTAAAGCCGATGCTGCGGGATGTCCGACCAGGGTGCGCACCAGGGAAAATTTGCAAGCGGGAGAGTGGTTTGGATGTTGAGAGCAGGACACCGCTGCAAAGGACTCTGCTTTTGCGGATGTGGCTGGACGAAAGGTTCCCGTCATGGACAGGAGGGCAATCGTCATCCCTAACAGAAAGACGCCCCATTGGATGGCACGGGGTATCCATCGGGAGAATTGCCTGGAAGCTTGGTTAGGCTCCGCATAGCCCAAAATTATCTGAGTCAAATCCTGGCGGCTGCGATAGGCCTCCGCCCAAAACGCGGCCCAGAAAGCGATTAGAATTGCGATCGGAAGACCTAAAAACTGCAAAGCAAACGCTCCAGTCAGCGCTCCAGTTAACCCCAGAGGGAGCGAGAAGCCGTACCATACCAGATACCAAAACCCCAGGAATGCGATGACTAGAGGATGCAACCGCATTGTGATGTGAACGGTTGTGCCGGATGGCGATGACTCAAACCGCCCCCGAATCCGTGGCAAAAAGGAATTGCGAGAATGGATAATGCGGCAGATCTGAAATCCAGCCTCGGAGATAGTCCCTTCATAGGGCAGGTGGTTGCGGGAAAAGTGCCATCGAATGGGTTTTTGAGGTTCGATCTGAGCTGCCATGCGCTGTAGGACGATCGGCAGGGGATCGGGCGTCTGAATGGTCAACCTATCGTAGGGTAAGAGTTTCACGGAATTATCACTTCAAGTTCATAGGTAGCTGTAGCCATTCAACAGAAGCGGAACCTTGCCCATTACCCCACCGCCTACGGCACATCCCCTTGCCAAGGGGATGTTGGGAGGGGTTGGATTTGGATTGTTTCCAATTCAAATTGGTATGACTTAGGATTTAAAACCTATCCGAAAAGTTGGTTTTGCCTGCCCATAGGGTACACAAAACCGACCTGATAACCACTTTTTGGATAGGCACTTAAGATCAGGAGCCTGATTGGGGTAGCCTGAGTTGATTCAGAGTAATCCTAAACTGGTCTACACCTTTACACGGGGTGATTCCGGTTCCATGCCGTGTCGTAATATACCCGTCTATAGCCGTAGCCCTACTGGTTAAGATGGGATGCAGGGATTCTATCCCCTCCGCTCTCAAACTCAGCTTTCGTTGAATGGCACCCAGCTACTAGTGTTGCAAATCATCAATTTTGCAACAGGGGGAGTGGGAACCCACCCCCACTCCCCCTCCAAAACTTTCGTTTTGGTCTACCAACTGAAACCGGAAAATCCCAGCGGGATACTGAAGTGTAGATTGATACTTTCTTCGAGTCAGCCACGATGACCACTCAGAACTATGCCAAACAAATCCTCCATAATCGCTCCTTCCAGGGTGTGGATCTGACCGACGCAGATTTTAGCGGTTCAGACTTGCGCGGGTGTGACTTCACAGGCGCAACCCTGGTGGGAGCGAATTTTGAGGGAGCCACGATGGGGCAGAGTCGGGAGCAGGTGAATCGGTTAATCGCCGCCGCTGTGATGGCCCCTGCGGCGATCGTCGGCTTGAGTATCCTCGCCGTCCAGATTCCGGTTAGCTTGTTTGGAGAGCGTTTCTATGAAAGTCTCAACTTCATGCTGGGCGGTTTGCCGTTAATCGTGCTGTTTCTCGAAATTTTTTGCCGAGATATCATTGCCCTCAACTTTCCCAGAACCACTAACTGGCTGGGAATCTCAGCCGTTGCTGGCCTGTTTCAGATCATGGTCGCGTTTACCATTTGGCTGCTTATCAGCAGCCTGTTTAGTTTTGGCAATGGGGAAGGCGCTCAGGGATTTTTTATGCTGTTGCTGGCAGGAATTTCTGCGATCGTCACCCGTCGCATTTTTAAATGGGTGATTGAATCCATTCAGAGCAGTGGGGGAACTTCCTTCAGGACAGCGAATTTAACCAATGCCAACCTGAGCCGTGTGGTGGCGCAAAATACTGATTTCTGCTTCGCGGTGATGACTGGAGTTTGCATCTTTGAGTGGGTGATTAGGCAACATACTCAATTCACCCAAGCTAGCTGCGAGTATTTTTACCTGGAACCAGGACAACAAAAGCGCTATCCTGCTGAGGGCAAGTTTCGCCAGAGCGAGGTAGAAGCCTTTCTGTTAACCAGAAGGTAAAGCAGTCCTGATTTTGGATGGACGGGATGCGGCTGTGTTACTAAACCTGTCCGGGGTGATGGGGAAATACCATTAGATTGATTATGCCAATTTAACTAACGAACAGGGCAGATTGGGGTCGGGGTGCAGGGGGGGCACCCCTGGCTGGGGGCAAAGCCCCCAAACCCCCATCTGCACCCTTCATTTTTTAAATTGGTATTAGATACTACGAAGCTGTTTTCGCGCACGAACCCCTGTTGAAGCGGGCTTGGCACTGCGGGTAGGGTTGGATTGGGGCTGAGACTTTGCCCGGTTACTCCGGCGTTGATTGGAATGCTCCGGATTCGGTTGGTCTAACCGCGTCTGGGTTGAAACCTCCGGTTCGTATCCCGGAACAATGACTTTAGAAAGGTTCTGATTGAGCAACCGTTCGATGCTCTTCAACAGGGGATACTCATCTCGGCAAACGAGAGAAACAGCGCAACCTCCATTGCCAGCCCGACCTGTGCGACCAATGCGATGCACGTAGTCTTCTGGTACATTTGGCAGTTCAAAGTTCACCACATGGGGAAGCTGATCGATGTCTAGCCCACGGGATGCAACATCAGTGGCGACTAATACCCTCACCTTCCCTTGCTTAAAGTCATTCAAGGCCCGAGTGCGAGCTGCCTGACTTTTGTTGCCATGAATTGCGGTGGTTCTTAGCCCGTCTTTCGCTAGCTGTTCAGCCAGTCGGTTGGCACCGTGTTTTGTGCGGGTGAAGACTAACACCTGTTTCCAGTTGTGAAATCCGATCATGTAAGAAAGGAGTTCTCGCTTGCGACCACTCTCAACCGGATGCACAACCTGTTGCACCTGCTCAGCAGCGGTATTACGCGGAGCCACTTCAATCAGAGTGGGCGACTTTAGCAGGGTGTTAGCAAGCTGCTGAATTGGCTTAGAGAAGGTGGCAGAAAACATCAGGGTTTGCCGGGAGGCGGGCAACTTGGCCAAAATTTTGCGGATATCATGGATAAAGCCCATATCCAACATCCGATCGCATTCATCCAGCACCAGAATTTCAACCCGTGAGAGATCCAGGGTCTTTTGCCCCAGATGGTCGAGTAGCCGACCGGGGGTGGCAACCAAAATATCAACCCCCTGACGCAGGGTTTGAATTTGTGGCCCAATCCCGACCCCGCCATAGACTACCGCTGACTTTAAAGGCAGATTTTTGCCATAGGTCTTCACACTTTCGTTGACCTGGGCTGCCAGTTCCCGCGTGGGAGTAAGGATGAGGGCACGGGGTGTGCGGTGCCCCTTGCCTGCACTGGTTGTACTAAGGCGTTGCAATAGAGGCAGGGTAAAGCCAGCCGTCTTCCCCGTTCCAGTTTGGGCACTGGCAAGGATATCTTGCCCTTGCAGAATCGCGGGAATCGCCTGCTGCTGAATCGGGGTTGGTGTGGTATAGCCCTGATCAGCAACAGCACGAAGCAGGTCGGTCGAAAGACCGAGATTCCGAAATGTCATAGGTTAAAATTGCTCCTGAGGGTGCCCCTAACCCAAATCGATACCTGGGACCAGTCTAAGAGCAGAAAATTGGTGATTCGGTTGAATGGCTTAATCAGCAAGTTCAACACGCCAGCAGCAGACCGGAATGTACTGGCAGAGGTTTATCTTAACAGAAATTGTGAAATAGACTTCAGCCTGGAGTGAATCCCTACTAAAATGGCGTGAAATCCGCTCCGGCTCTGAATTCTAAATAGGCTCTAAGCCATCTAGAGTAGAATATAAGAGATAGAGAGATGTGAATTTGTATGAAAATACAATCGTCTGTGCTGGTTCATTTGGGGTTTGGCAAGTATGTAAGATCCGACCAGGTGACAGCGGTGGTGCCAGTTGAAGAAGATCGGGGACCGGGACGGCGGACTTTTGTGCATTTGCAAGGGCACAATAATCCGATCGTTGCCTCCCGTGCTGAAGATACGATCGTTCGAGATTTGGTGCAAGAGCCGCGTGAAGTCATTCAGGCACGGCAGCAGCAAGAAATTTTGCAAGACCTGTTACAAGATTTAGGCAAAGTCAACGCAACTGTCCGACGCATCAGTCGGGATGAGGGGGGGCTTGACCTGGAACGCTTAGAACGTCGCATTCATCAAGTTTTAGAAGATTAATCGGTTTAATTGGGTGACCGTTTCCCCGACCTGAACCCTTTTGTTGTGTGTGAACGGTTATTACAAAGGGCTCGTTTTTACGTGATTTGTTGTCAGTACTCTACTCCAATTGCAGGACAACACTTTACAATTAGAAACGTTGCCGTGAGCGTGGAAGAAGATTCCTGAGTATTTCCAGTGGTGAAAATCCAGCCCATACTGGTTACAAGAACAACACCGATTCCCTCTGAGTAACGTTTGTAAGTGATCCCCAAAGGTTTGTCGAATTTAATCTAGAGAGCAATATGAAAGACCTCACCCGCTATCGAAACATCGGCATCTTCGCTCACGTCGATGCTGGAAAGACCACTACAACTGAAAGAATCCTGAAATTGACTGGTAAAATCCACAAAATTGGTGAGGTTCACGAAGGCGCAGCCACAACAGACTTCATGGAGCAGGAGCAGGAGCGCGGGATCACGATTCAGTCTGCCGCCACAAGCTGCTTCTGGAACGATCACCAGCTAAACATTATTGATACCCCAGGACACGTTGATTTCACGATTGAGGTTTATCGATCGCTGAAGGTGCTCGACGGTGGGATCGGCGTTTTTTGTGGTTCCGGCGGGGTTGAACCCCAGTCTGAAACAAATTGGCGCTACGCTAATGAATCCAAGGTTTCTCGGGTGATCTACATCAACAAGCTGGATCGCACGGGGGCTGATTTTTATCGGGTTGTCAAACAGGTCGAGCAGGTGCTTGGGGCCAAGCCCTTGGTGATGGTGTTGCCGATCGGTGTAGAAGAGCAATTTTGCGGCGTGGTTGATCTGCTCACCCGCAAGGCCTGGATTTGGGATAACTCCGGCGATCCGATGAATTACAAGATCAAGGATGTGCCCAGCGATATGGCCGATCAGGTCGAAACCTATCGTGAACAGTTAATTGAGCTGGCGGTAGAGCAGGACGACGACGTCATGGAACAATATCTGGAAGGAGAAGAGCCAGATATGGACACGATTAAACGGTGCATTCGTAAGGGCACCCGCGATATGGCGTTCTTCCCGACCTACTGCGGCTCGTCCTTCAAGAACAAGGGCGTGCAGTTGGTGCTGGATGCGGTGGTGGACTATCTGCCAAATCCAATGGAGGTTCACCCGCAACCTGAGGTCGATCTGGAAGGGCATGAAACGGGCAAGTTTGCCCTTCCAGATCCGGAAAAACCCCTGCGAGCACTTGCTTTCAAGATCATGGACGATCGCTTTGGGGCCTTAACCTTTACCCGTATCTACTCCGGTAAATTATCGAAGGGCGATACCGTGCTCAACACCGCCACGGGCAAAACCGAGCGGATTAGCCGTCTGGTTGAAATGCATGCCAACTCTCGCGAAGAAATTGAATCGGCTCAAGCCGGGGATATCGTCGCGATCGTCGGTATGAAAAATATTCAAACTGGACATACCCTCTGCGATCCCAAGAATCCTGCAACCCTGGAGCCGATGGTCTTCCCTGATCCTGTGATTTCGATCGCAGTCAAACCGAAGACCAAAGGTGGCGAGGAGAAGATGGTCGCTGCTCTGACTAAAATGGTGCAAGAAGACCCCTCTTTCCACATGGTGACCGATGAGGAAAGTGGCGAAACTATTCTCAAAGGAATGGGTGAACTCCACCTGGACATCAAAGTTGATATCCTTAAACGAACTCATGGCGTGGAAGTCGAAGTCGGTAAACCCCAGGTTGCCTACCGTGAGTCCATCACCAAGCGGCTTGAAGATACCTACACGCACAAAAAACAGTCGGGTGGTTCTGGTCAGTACGCCAAGATTACCTATGTGATTGAGCCAGGTGAGGCAGGTACCGGCTTCCAGTTTGAGTCGAAGGTGACCGGTGGCAGTGTGCCGAGGGAATACTGGCCCGCTGTCCAAAAAGGGTTTGAGAGCAGCATTGATCGGGGTGTCCTGGCTGGGTTTCCCTGTATGGACTTGAAGTTCACCCTGATGGAAGGTGGCTTCCACCCGGTTGACTCCTCGGCGATCGCCTTTGAGATCGCTGCTAAAGCTGCCTATCGGCAAACCGTTCCCAAAGCGGGGCCGCAGTTGCTTGAGCCCATTATGAATGTCGATGTGTTCACACCAGACAACTACATGGGGGATGTCATCGGCGACCTCAACCGTCGTCGGGGCATGATGAAATCTCAGGAGACAGGTGTAACGGGTGCCCGCATTAAGGCAGATGTGCCGCTGAGCGAGATGTTTGGTTACATTGGCGACCTGCGCACCATGACCTCTGGCCGGGGGCAATTCTCCATGTCGTTCTCCCACTACGCTCCTTGCCCCGCTAACATCGCCGAAGAGGTGATTAAGGAAACCAAAGAGCGTCAGGCTGCAAAGGTCTAGCTCAGTAATTTGCAGTTAGGTTCCATCGCAACGCCAGGACATAGCAGTGCTATGTCCTGGCGTTGATAGTTGTAAAGCGATGTCCACGAAGGAAATTGCCCTCGGCGCAGCTTTGATAGCGATCGCCAGTTTGCTTAGGACGGAGGATTAAAGGGGGAGTGGGGGCATTGCCCCCAGCCAGGGGTTTCACCCC
>JBAUTA010000499.1:0-1814 GCA_049581985.1 Kovacikia sp. | reverse complement strand
AGACAAAAAGGCTCAAAGAGCAAAGGCTAAGGGTGCCGATCGCGGATGTGCTTACCGATTTAAGCATCTGGAGAATCTTTAACATTGCCGCCAGGGAAAAGTTTTCTACATTCTAGGGGAAATAGCTCATCATCGCTCCAGAATTCGCCCTCCCTGCTTTGTTATACCAATCGTCCATGCTGACTTGTCAGCACCCCAAAGGATGAAAAAGTATTTTCAGAGCAATTTAAAAAATGAAGGTTGGAAATGGGGGTGTGGGGGCGAAGCCCCCAACCCTCCTGTTGCAAAATTGATGATTTGCAACACTAGCAGGCATTCTACCGCTTAAGCACAACGGCGAAGGGGGTGTTGTTGTTCGTGCCGTTGTTGGAGCTGATACATGTGGTTGAACAATTGCCAGCAGTAACTTTCCGACAAGCCACAGGTAACCGCCCCCCGCAGAACCACATTAAAGTACCAGTCATTGGGAGCCAGTTCCTGTTCTAGCTTACTGACCACAACGTAAGTCCGCACGTTCTTATACACCTGATTGCGATGGAGGATTTGTATCATTTCCTGCCGATAACCGCCCCTGGGGACCTCTTCCCGTTCATCCAGGCGATCGCTCAATCGCCAGGGTAAGCGATACAGAACTCCCTCAACAGAAGCCGTAGGGTCTTTGACCACATCCAGCACCCCACAATCCCGATGTAGGGAACGGCGATAAAACCCTAGGCGATAGCCTTGCAGGGTTGCAGGTCCAATTACAAAAGGATGGGTATTCTCGCCTAAGGTCCGTTTGAGATCCACCGGACACATGCAAGAGCCATAGGCGAAGTAGTAAAACGTTGGCTCAACCTCGTGGAACTGTTGCCTGGGGCTAAGTGGTTGAGATTCAGTCCACATCGCTGGAGATTTTTGGGTGGGAGACTTTTGGGTTTTGCTGGAAAGAACGTTCATAGCTAGAGGCGGGGATTGGGGACGCGCATCATGACCTATTAACAAATTACCATAACTCGATAGATGAACCGTAGATTAACCACCAGTTCATATTATTTTGATGGTTCATCAAGTTTGCTTTAAGAGGGTTCTACCTATCAAACCATCCTAAAAATGGGTTTTGAAAATTAGAAGTATCTTTCAAATCTAGCCTGAAGGACTCCTAATTTCAGTTAACAGGATGACGATCGTCAATCGTCGATCGCTCTCCTCATCCTGCCCTTTCCAGGGCTACCTACCCGCAAACGCTCAATCCCTCTCTAAAGCCTTAGCCCTATTGGTTAGGACGGGGTGAGCAGCACCCCTGCTGCTAGAAACTCCCCACCCGTTTAGGAGGTGGAGCAGGACGGTTAGAGGGTTCCAGGCGAAGGTTCAGTCCCCGCAGGTCGGTGTGGTAGGTCCAGCGCCGGTTGCCATCGGAAAGAACCACGCGCCAGCCTTCGACGGTTGCCTCGGTACAAAACTCACCGGGCTTACGTAGCTCTAGACAGCCATTGAGCCAAAGCTTACGAGAGGATTCAACAACGCGTATTTTGCCAGAGGGAATGCCCGTCCGTTGACTCACCTCCTTACGCAACTTGCTGACAAGCGTCGGAGAAAGCTGGTCGCTGTCCATTGGCTTGACGGCCAGGTTGGTTTCTGGCCTGGAAACGACTGCGATCGATCCGGAACTCTCTGCAAGCTGATGGAAAAAGCTCAGCCCGATCGCCCTCTCGGTAGTTGGACTCATAGAAAGCATGCCAGTCAGGAGCACAACCGCACATCGATAGCCGAACGACTTTTGGGTTAAACCTGGGAATGCCTGCTGCATTTCTTTAGTAATTGTTAAATTCCTA
>JBAUTA010000498.1:0-2886 GCA_049581985.1 Kovacikia sp. | reverse complement strand
CCAGTCGCTACCGTAGAGGTGATGCTGTTACCCCTTGCATCTGGGGAGAGGGACTTACACCCTCACGATGATCAAGTTGTCGAGGTTCAAACCTCGCCACCCGTCCCTGAGTAAACTACTCATTTAGGATGAACGAATCGCACACGGTTCGCTTAAGCCGCCAAAAACAGCTTTCGTATTTCCATTGGCGGTTTTCAAGGGCCCGCTCTCAGCGAATAACTGGTAGACAAAACAAAGGTTTTGGAGGGGATATAGAGCGGGCCTGGTCATTGCAGTCATTGCAACGGCGATCGCTACTTAGTAACGACAATGATGATAATTATGATGACGATGATCCAGCATGAACACGGTGAGCATTGGGTTGATCCGCCAGCAGATGAGCAGCAAGTGCAGCTTCCGCCGCCATTATTGGACGCACGAGCTACAGCAGCAGGTCTATTAGACAGGTCCGGGCCATAAAGCTCCTCGGCAAGTGCCTTCATCTCAGCTGCACCTTGATGGAGCTGTTTTGATAGTACCGGGTTCTCACGGGCAGAAAACATCAGCTCTGACAACAATTCGCCTATGAACTGAGGTTCCAATCGATCAACAAGTTTTTCGACCTGATCCAGCCTTTTCTCAACGTTTTGAAAGATCCCTTGTCCACCCCCCTGCGCGATCACTTGCTTGGCGCGCAAGTAGGCGGCAACAAACAGAGGTCGAAAGATTTCGGGTGCCGTTGGCAGGTCAAGGATGGTGCGTTGATCGCGTAACCGATTGTAGATGGCACTATGCTCGTCGCTGATTAGCGGTTTACCGCTGCCCATCTTTTCCTGTATGGCCGCGAAGCGCTTGCCTACAGAGTCGTTAGCTTCAGCGATGTTCCACAGTCGGCGAGCAATTGTGCGTATTGATGCAGTCGGGTCAAGAGGTAAGCAGAAATCAAAAGCATGATTTCGAGCGGCAGTATTTATGTCAATGGGGGAAACTAGTTGAGTGTTCATAATACTGAATCCAAGATGTTTCATTGAGGAAGTTATTCCAATTTAAAGATTAAACACGACAGATGAAAATGGAGTGCAGGGACTTTTACCGCGCATGCTTAGTCGAACGGTAGATTCCCTGGCCGGGAGTGAAGCTCCCACTCCCCCATCTGTAGTTCTGATTCTTTGAATGGGTATTAACCTCCTCAATTATTAGCAATTTGACACTGTATTAACGGTACCCGCAGGGGCTATTTCTTATCCAATTTTTTCGACGCAAAAAATAGCGATCGGCTTAGGATTAGCAACTAATATAAGCGGCTAATATAGCAGTCCTCAATCATTGGTAAAAAAGCAGCGTTGCAAAAACCTTTCCGACAGGGAAAACCTTGCCCAATCCAGATAGGGTTGCTATGGTCTAATTTTTTATCCACCGCTCTCCTGCTCCCTGCATGGGTAGCGAAATCAAAAACTTTGCTCCTTGATGGTAGGCAGACTCCAGCGTCACAGTGCCACCATGAAGTTCTGCCAGTTTACGGGTAATAACCAGCCCTAATCCAGTTCCCTTATGCTTCCGAGACAGAGAACTATCGATTTGGGCAAAAGGCGCGAAGAGTAGTTTCTGATCTGCCACATCAATGCCAATCCCTGTATCCCAAATTAAGAAATGAATGGTTCCTGGGGTGATTTTATAGGGTTGTCCGCCAGAACTCTGGCAGAATTCATTAGATGGGGAGAATAAATCTGGCTGACAGTAAACCTTAAGTCCAATGCTGCCCTCCTGAGTAAATTTGACCGCATTTGTCAGAAGATTCAGCAGCATTTGTTTCAACCGTCTGGGATCGGCAATAATCCATTCGACCTGAGGCTCTAGCTCGACCTCCAGGCGTAGTCCCTGATTAATTGCTCGCTCGTGGATCAGGCTAACGACCCCTTCGCAAATATCGGGGACAAAGATCGTTTGAAAATCTAGCTCTAAACGATCGGCTTCCAGACGAGACATATCCAGAATA
Source organism: Kovacikia sp. (assembly GCA_049581985.1). Classification (GTDB taxonomy): domain Bacteria; phylum Cyanobacteriota; class Cyanobacteriia; order Leptolyngbyales; family Leptolyngbyaceae; genus Kovacikia. The sequence goes on along the minus strand of JBAUTA010000498.1, from coordinate 911 downwards.
TCGTTGATCAAATCTAGCAGATGTTGCCCACTCGTATAAATTCGCTCCAGGTAATCTTTTTGTTTAGGGTTCAGTTCTCCAAAAAACTCTTGCAGCAAAACATTAGAAAATCCCAGAATTGCCGTCAGGGGTGTGCGTAGTTCGTGACTGGTCGTCGCTACAAATTCTTCTTTGAGACGGGCTGCTTCGGTCAGTTGATGATTCCGGGTTTCCAGGTTCTGCCAGTGTTGCTTAAATTCAGTCACATCTCGGCAAATACCAAGTACCCGTTGGATAGTGCCTGAGGAATTCGCGATCGGAGTATAGATAGTTTCGAAGATTCTTACTCCATTGGGCAGATGAAATTCATGGTCAACAAAGACCTTTTCTCCGGTATCAAAGGCTTGCTGGATCAATAATTCCAGGTTTTCGCCAGGAGGACCAAGTAACTCCCGGTTGGTTTTACCCATCACTTGTTCGGGCGGCAATCCGAGCAAGTTGGAGCCAACAGGATTAATAGAAACATAGCGGAGTTGGGCATCGTACTCCACAAAGACATCGGTGGATGCTTCCACAAACAGACGAAAATGCTCGGCGCTAAGACGCGGTTCCTGTTCCCGATTTTCTGCCCGTTTGTGAGCGTTTGTATCTGTTACAAACGTTAGGATTATGACCTCTCCCGTTTCTACGTCTCCCATTAAAAATAGCTTTACCTCCGTCCAAAGCAGAGAACCATCGCAGCACAAATAGCGCTTACAAAAGGTCGTCTGCTGCTGACCATCCGCCAGCATCTGCTGAATCAGTTGTACCTCTACCAAAAAATCTTCCGCATAGGAAATTGTTTGATTGTCGAGATGCCGAAGTTGAGCTTCTGTGTAACCTGTTAGCGCACAAAACGCTGGATTGGCTTTAGCAATCCCACCGTCTAACCC
>JBAUTA010000497.1:0-4596 GCA_049581985.1 Kovacikia sp. | reverse complement strand
GCAAAAATCGGCTTGGTGGCTACAGCCTGCCAGACAATGCGCCTCGGTAATTGGTCGCTGGCATGTTGCCCAGCTTTTGGGTTAGTTCTGTGCGCTTGTGGGCGTTGAGTTGGATCGCCTCTCCGATATTCAAATCCAGGGTATAGAGCTTTTGGCCTAAAAGTTGCCGTTCTGCCTGCCGCTCTAACCCTGTATAAAGGAGCCGATCTCCCACCTTCTCAGCTTCGATTCCAGCAATCTGGGTGTTCCGTTGAGCTCCCAGCAGTTGATATTGCGCTGTAGCCGTTTCCTCACGAGCAATTTGGAGGTGAACCCGTTTGGTTTCAACCTTCTGCCATTGGATATCGGCGGTGACCCGCTTTTGCTCGGTCTTCCCCCGCTCTGCCCGCAAGTCTTCGAGAAGACCCTGAATTTTGGTGAACCGGATTTCACCCTGAATGGTTTCTGACCGGATGTTGTAATCGTGTTCTGTGATATATGGCATTGGTCACCCCTCTGGCGTTAACGGCATTCTTTTTCCTCACTCCAGATGCCCAGGAAGCCGCCCTTTTTGGTGTTACAGATGGGCTCGCGTGGGGGCGGTGGGGGGAGGATTATTGTGGGTGCTGGCGGTGCTGGCGGAAAGATCAATCGCCACAGCAGCAGAAAAACCATAAACCCGAGAACCCCGATCGCCAGCCAGAGGAAGAGTTTAATTTGCTCCTCAAATCCTCTGCCGTAGTTGGTTTGCGGCGGCAAGTTTGGGGGCGGCTGATGAATTGCCGCCAGTTGGCTCAGTTGGCTCAATGAAACCATCGCAACGGTGCGGCCTCCCATCTTGACGACGGGAATAAGTGCGCCTGCTTCTTCCCGGGTGAAGGGGAATTGGGCTTCAGACGGCTGAGAGAATGGGAAATGGGCTTCTTCTGGCTGAGGAGGCATAATAGGGTATCTCTCTGGAAGGGACGCCAGACTAGCTCTTGCCGTGGAAAGTGGGGGCTAGTCTTGGCATGTTTGCGGGTTAGTGATCGAGATTCAGGCTTTGACAGTTTGCATGTGAGGAATTTCCTCGGATATATAAGCAAAGCGGGGGGAGAAGTGCACAGAGCAGGAACAGCAATGCCGCGAAAACTACTTTTTTTGAGTATTCTTCTTGCTAACCTTAGGCGCTTCGGATTCTGGGGCTACGTCAGTTAGTTGACTAATCTCCTGATTAACTCGGTTGTGGAACGAGTTCGTGAGCGACTGGGAAAACACAGCACCCATCTCATCGCCAAGCGCCTGCCCAACCTGCTTTAACCGCTGGCGTAAACCAGACAGGTTGCTGGTTGTCTGTTGCACAGTCAAACGTGAGTCGTCCGAGATCGCTGGTCCTAGACTGCGTGGGGCATCCTCAAACACGATTTCTGTTCGTGTGAGTTCACTGGAAAATTCTGGCTCCAGTTCACCTTCGATCGGAACGTCTGCCGGAACGTTTGGCGGAACTTCCGGGGTAGCATCCCCTAACGAGATTGGCTTCTGTTGGTGTCTCAGCCAGACTTCTAGGGCGTACTGCTCCACGGTCAGACGAGTAGTAGGGTCAGCCAAAACCAGCTTTGCTTTTCCCTTCCGGTCATACTGCACTTCACCATCTTTGATGAGTGGGATATCGCCAGCAGTTTGCTGTTGAAAGTCGATGATGACATCGTGTGCAAATTTGCTGTAACGATCGCCCCTACTGGTCTTGGTTTTGAAGGCTTCCGGGCACCAGTAATAGATCTTTTCCAACGTGACGCGCTGTTCACGGCACCATTTATCGCTACGCCCACAGCGATTAGCTATTTGAACGGCTGTGTAAGACGTGGCAGACTCCCGATGGCAAGGCGGAAGTGCGTCAGGAATTCCGGGTTCAACTTCAGTCATGGTAGGCATTATGGATAGATTCAACCTCCGAATTTTAGTGCCAGTTTCGCAGGGCGGAACTTCCGGGCGGAAGTTTTGAACTAAGACCACAATAAAAAACCGCTCCAGGTTTGGAACGGCTGCGAACAGGTATTTTCCGATGTTGTCGGAATTCAGTTTTTCTCTTCCTCATCTTGAAGTATTCCTCGAAGCTGTTCAAAAACCCCAGGTTGGGCTTTGTCTTGAGTCCAGAGCCAGTGAGCCAGAGCAAATCTGAGTTGATGGTAGTCGGTTGGGTCGCGTCGCTTCTCTGGATCCGCGTGATACCAGAGATCAACAACATCCACAGAGCAGCCAGCAACACGGGCTAATTGCTTGCGGGTCAAACCAGGATACAGAAACGTGAACTCGTAGAGGGGCATCAGGAGTTGACCGAGGAATGTGTCCAACTCCTTCCAATTTTGCCTATTAGGTGGAGAAATGCTCATATCTCTATCACTCATCTGCTGATATTTGAGCCATCACGAGCACGACATAACGCTTGCCGACTTCTAAGGCACTTGCGACGGTTGCGTAGGTATATCGTCGGAAGCAGCTATCTGACCAATCCTGTCCGTCTGGGTCGAAAGCAACAAACCGATAACGCTCTCCTTCTTGAGTCGGAACAATCAACCAGGTGCCATCCTCAGTAGTGGTGGCTTGGGAATAAAGGGATTTTGGACAAGTTGGCTCGGAGTAAAACATCTTGCTCATACCGCTCACTCCCTCTCTGCCATTTGAATTGCTCCGTCAACCAGTTCAAGGTCTGATCCGCTGTAGACATTAACGTAGGCGGGAACACCATTGAATTGAGTGGACTGTTTGGGTGGGTTGGTGTGGTAGCGGTCCCTATACAGTCGAGCGGCATGCAACCCAGCTTGTTGGGTCTGGTAGGGGCTTAACTTTTTACCCAGTGCCTTGACTCGATCTGAAATGGTGATTTGAATTGGGGCTGACTTTGCACCTGAGGAATTTCCACACATGCGAGCTTCTAGCTCACTCATTTCAAGCATGTCCTTAAAGCTGATGAGAGTGAGAGTCTTGGTCAGTTGCACATTGAGCAGATCCTTGATTCTTGGATCTTCTAATTGCTCAATCTGCTTCGCCGTCGTCGCTGCGTCTTTCAGAACGTTAAGGGTTTGGATCCTGGGATCTGTTGGGATTGTTTGGGCGGTTTCAGCTTTGACATTGCTCGCCTCCATCCCCAAACCAGGTAAATTGGGTTCTGGTTCTGGAGCTAGGCTTAATGTCGCCATTTCGACGACGTTTTCCAGATTCGCTTCTGTTTTGGCTGAAGCAGCTTCGATCAAAATCAAAGGGTCATTTTGACCTTTTGATTTTCTGCCTCCCTCCCTAATGAGGGCTACCAGTTTCGATCCGGTTTCAGAATCGCTGCCAAACAGTTCTGCTATTTGCAGTAGGGCGCGAGGCGTGAAGAGGTTCACGACGTTGGCTGTACTATGCAAACCCATCTTGGGACGCATGGAGCTGGTAGGTTTGCGGGTGACGACTCCGTATTCGGCAAATTCTTCTCGGCGGCGTTGATAGTAGCTTTGAATCCGCTTGCGTGGAACACCTAGCCAGTCAGCTACTTGCTGGGTGGAACAGATAACGGAGCCACGCCATCGAATGAAAGGATGGGAGCCTTTGACATCAAGCATTGATCTCAAGATTGCTTGGTCGGTGGGGGGATTGTCTGAGGGAATGGGAATGAAGGATGTTGGAAGGGGTTGGGGTGGGGCAGCTTCGGTTTGAGCAGAAACGCTATAGATGCCATTCTTACGGATTGCAGGGAGAACCTCATGGAATATCCACCGCTGGAACCGCTTGGCTACCTCTTTGCGAGATTTGAAGATGAGCCGATAAAGCCCAGGCTCTGAAACTGTTAGCAGCTCTTGGTTTCCACCAGGGGTGTATACATTACATACACCCTTTTCGTCCTCGTCAAAACTAGCTAAGTTCTGCCTAAAATTCTGAATCTCAAGAATCACAGCTACATCTTGAGCTACCCATTCGGGTTTACCAGGTGTACCAACAAAACGGACTTCATGACCTTCAAACGCAAATGTTGATAGATTAGACATGGTTCTTCCTTGTGAAAACGGGTTGACCAAATAGCGATCGCAAACTTTCCAGGGGCGCGATCGCTTCAGCATTTTTGTGATCCTTGTCACCTCCTGTTACTTGCTGACATTCCTGGGGCATTTAAAGAAAAGCAGCCCCTTGGAGAAAATATGAATAGTGATTTTGTGTCGAGCGGCAGGTCTGTAGAGTTTGTAGGACACGCCGACAGCCTTTATTGAAAGGATTGCTCTTTGGAATGAGTCTTGCTTTGTCGCTTCCTGTGGTGGTCTTACCGTGTCAGTCTTGAAACAATACAATTGAACTCAATGCGATCGAGGCGGCTTGATTCAGATGAATTGGTCATGACTCTTCACCCTCCTCCTGGCTGCGTGTCTCCCATGGATCGATCCCGTTCTCCCTCAGCAATCGCTCAAAGTACGTAAGCTGATCTCGCACGTCATCGTCCAGCGCATAGGCTTCACCCAATCGAGTGAGGTCTTGCTCAAGTTTTTGAACAGCTTGAGCAAGCCTTTCATTCCGCTCCTGCTCAGTGTGATCGACGCCAAAAGCAGCATCAAATCGACGTTCAAGAGACTCAGTGATTAACGCCCAAACCAAGGTGTAAGCCTGCTT
>JBAUTA010000496.1:0-3171 GCA_049581985.1 Kovacikia sp. | reverse complement strand
CAGCAGGAATCGCTGTTTTCAATTCATCTAAGCGAAAACGAACATCTCGCATTCCGTGCATCCAATAGTTATGCACTCCATCAATCACTGCTGTTTCTTTGAAATCTGCCCCTGAATCGTAAGGTGGAAGCGTAGCGCGACTGGTAATGACCTTAACACCCAAAGCTAGCGGAGCTACAAGCGTTAATAACGCTGGCATAAACCAGGATTCAGTATCCGTTGGTTTCTTACCCAGGAAAGGAATGCCCAAAAGGTAGTAGCCATGCATTTGTCCTCGTGGGTATTCCACTTTATCCAGTCGCCGTTTCTGGTTTTCATTGGGATCGATGTTGACGCGAAAAATATCAGCACGAGGGATCCGTTTAGGATCGTAGTTATGTTGGGAAAGTTCTTTGTCTAAGTCTGAAAAAACGCTCTGGGCAAAGCTTTCATAAGCACGGCTCATAATGAGTGCTGTTTCGGGTGTAAAGAAGTAGTCTGGGTACAGGTGCAGATAAACCACTTCATCTTCAGCCGATAATCCACGACCCATAGAATAGCGTCTGAGTAATGTTTCGACTTGGCAAACGGTGCAAATGCCTCGTAGAGACTCTTTCTTCAAGCTAGTAACTCGTTTATTGCTGTAATTGGAGAATTCTTCTCGCACATCAAAAGCGCTGTTACAAATGGCACAAATCGGATCGCGTTTGCGACTTGCTTTATTCAGGTGATACCGTCGCAGTTCTCCAGCAAAATCAGGGACTTCTCCGTTTTGGCTCAAGTTCAAAACGGTTGATATATAAGCATCTAAGAAGGCAAATGCTGTTTGCTTCTCTGGTTGCCCCCAATCAGTCAAAACGTTTTGGACAGCTTTAAGCATTACAGCTTCTAGTTCAGCGTCGTTTAAGCTGCCTTGGTGCCGACTCATATAATGTCCAGCAATGTAGTACCACCCGTGCGGTACACCACCCGCCGAGGGTATTCGCTGCCAAGCCTCTATGTAGTCACCCAACTCAAGTGCATTGAGTAAAGCTTGGGTCGCTTTCTCATGGGAGGTTCCATAGTAATCTTCTAAAACACCAACTAAACCTCGGATGCCCTCTGCTAACCGATCGACTTGCAGGTTTGCTGGGTAGTCCCAATCTAAATCAGCAAGTTCAGGAAAATCTTTTTGCATTTTTTCCCGACGTGTTCCTGTGACGGGCGATCGCTTATCGCCTATAAGGCTGAAGGTCTGTCGAACTAAGGTTGCTGCCGCCACATCTACAGTCGCAACTTCGAGCATATCTGGGCTATGGCTGATAATGCCTTTGGGTTGCCTGGAAATGAGACCGCCTAAACCTTTGGCAGCAGTTTGCAGAATGTAATTGCGTACAGTATCTGTAAGGTTAGATAGATCTGGTTCTACCGCGTCTTTGGGGACGAAGTAAGTAACGCCATCAGGAAAAAATAGAAAAGGTTTCCAGTCAGCAGCCTTGGCCGTTTCCATCACAGCGTTATGAATGGCTTGCGTCAGCAGTCCCCGGTTTTCAGTGGTGCGGTGGTGCCGGAGGCTATAGCGACCTCGCAAGCGTCTGCGGATAACGGCTTTAACACGCTGACTTTGTTCTAAGTCTTGGGGATGATGAGCGATCGAAGCCGTCAAATCGGCAAAATTTACGAACTCGGCAAGTTCTACAAGGAGTTCAGGCTCCAATTGTAAGTCTGGAAAGTTTGCCAGTGTCAAGTTTTGCCCTCTGCCATCCTCAGCATTTTGCGCCAAAAATGCAACATCCTGCCAATACTGGTGTGAAACAAACTCCCATAGCCCCAATGCCTCACCCCAGGCTTCAAATCCTTTCTGATACTGTTCCCACTCTTTGCCATCCATTCGTACACTACCCAACCGCTTCAGCACAATTTTGTTGAGGTCGTGCAGTGTAACGCCTGCCAAATAAAGCCTTTGCTCAATCTCCTCCAAACCTGCCAGTTTGACCAAAGTCCACCCTCCCATAGCAGCATTCAGAAGATGAACAGCAAGACTTTGATCTTTATGTTCAACGAGTGTATTGGTGGTTTTCTCTCGTTTTTCTGGTTTGACGTTAGGGGATGCAGCAACTAACTCTTGAGCAGCTTCCAAACTCATTCCTTTTGCAGGTGTCAGACTAAAGTAGTCAAGCAGATGGGGCAACACTTTTTTCACCCAATCATGCAGCACAGCATCTTCTGGCTCTGTCAAAACATCCAGGGCTAATCGGACTAGGGGTGGCTCTTTCGCATCGGGAGGAATTGATACTCCATAATCATCTGGTAATTCAAATTCTTCTGAGTCAAAATCTGTCATTGTTTTGCCCTCATGCCATCATTAGTCCACTTGATTTTTTTCGATGCAGCAAGCTATCTAGCAGTAATGCATCTAAACCGAACGCTACAGGATATTCTGTGCCGCCGCGATCACAAACGACTTGTAAATCGAATAATGCAGGCAACGTGTAACGTCGGCGCAAAGCTGATGTATTGTTACCAAACTCGTTTGGATCTGCGACACAGGTTGTTAACGGTAAGTATTCAAGCTTTTCATTAATCTGCTTTATGTTTGGGTGACGAGCATCGAGCCGAAAGCCCCTCCGCTCCTGCGCCTCGTTAATATTGAGCGCATCCAGGTAGTGAGTGAAATGAAGCTTTACCGTTTCATACGTCTTGAGATAGCCTCCAACACAGGCATACAGCCCTAAATTGTTTTTATAAAATGGGTGTTTTAAGCGTTCACTAATTTGTTTTGCTTCGCTTTCTTCAATTAGGTAAAAGTCAGTTCCAGACAGCAATCGCAGTAGGTTCATACTGGTGACTGCTTTCGTCTCAGGATCGTGCATCCATACATCCAGTTGTCCTGCACCCCTGAACGTTTCCAAGTCTTTGATAATCATCTCGTGACTTTTCAAAAACTTGAGAAATGTCCAATTCGGCATTTTACCAGTTTCGCTAATGAGAGACTTAACTTCCTGGGGATAGCGTTCTAACAAGGTTTGATATAGTTCTCTTTGATTAGGTTTGTCTAGGCGGACATACCGGAGCGAACAGAGTGCGGAACCCCAACGGCTGATGTAACCCTGGAATTCTTGAGGTTTTTGGTAGACTTGCTCACGAACAGCTTTAAAGAAGCTTTCTCGATCAGTCTCACTTCCATTCGCATAGAGTTCTGAAAACTTGTCT
>JBAUTA010000495.1:0-10005 GCA_049581985.1 Kovacikia sp. | reverse complement strand
ACAACATTTTGGTTGACGGCTATCACAGGATAGAACCCACAAAAAAGCCCCATTTGAAATGGGGCTTTTTTGATTAAAAGGGACTCTGCCCAGCAGGGCTAATAAACCTTTTAGAAAAACTAGAAGGTAAAGGTAGTCCGGAGGGTACCGATGATGACATCGCTATTACGAGAATCTTGACCAGGGTTAATGATGTAAATCACACCGGGAGTGATCGAGATATTGTCAGTCAGTTGGTACTTGTAGAAACCTTCGATATGGATGGGGGTATTGTTCCGGGCATCCAGACCAGGATAGAGGCTTCTCGCATTCGCCAGGTAAGGCTCAACGCCTCCAATAATACCGAGTTGGTTACCCTTCTTACCGAAGTCAAGGAAGGAAACACCAGCACCATAACTCCAGATGTCACCATCCGTCCGACCATCTCCCACAAAGTCTGCGGATGCATAGGTTCCAAAAGCATTGATAACAATGTTTTTGCTGAGCTTAAAGTAGCCTTCCAAACCGTAGGCATTTACATTTGCGGGGAAAGTAGCAAACCCAGCCCCAGTATTTCTGAATCTGGTGTTTGCCAGGAAGCTACCAGAACTGGTCACACCCGAACCACCGTCAAAGATGGCTCCTTGGCTGTAGGCGTGAACATAGGTTGCACCGATACCATACTTACCCGTGTCAAAGGCAATTTGACCGATCGCAGAATAGCTACCGTCAAACAAACCGAAACCATCTGCCGGATTATTAGCAGCAAACGTAACTGGAGAGGTTGTTCCAGTGGTAAAGCCCAAGGCATTGGTTGTAGTTACAGTGGGTCTGGAATTATTGGCCAGGTAACCCGCGTTAATCGAGAAAGGAGAGGTTGCACCACCAAACTTGATGTTGATACCGGAACCGCCGCCAATCAAGTAAATTGGGTTGCGTTGACCAAAGACAGACAGGGGACCAGTTCCACCGTCACCCACATCCAGAGCAGGGCTGAGGGTAGGCATGTTGTCGTAATGCAGACCACTGACCGCAGGGATATAAACTCTGATGTTTTCGCCCAGGCTGAAGTAGTAAGCAACCCAGTCAGCAAAGACTGCATTCCCACCTGTATTGCCGAAGTTGAAGGTTTGAATCCCTTCAGCTCCACCACCAGCCTGACCGAGAACCCGATTGGTGGGCAGGTTAAACAGACCCGCATTTCCAGCGGCAAGACGGGTAATCAACAGGTCTGAACCAGTGAAGCTGGTATTCAGTGCCAGACGAACCCTATCCTGGAAGACGGTGTTGTTGCCTCTGATGTTAAATTCGTCCGTAATCGCGAAGACTACTTCACCCGCCAACTTGGTGGTTGTGGAGAATTGTTGCTTCTCTAAGGTGGCGGTACGAGCTTCCAGAGCATCTACACGACCCCGCAGAGCAGCCAACTCAGCAGCAAACTCTTCTTGAAGCTTTTGCAGGACTGCCAGGTCTTCTTTTTTAACCAGGTCAGCGGTTCCAGCAGCAATCAACTCATTAATGCGATCGAGGCAGGCATTCAAACCAGCTGCGAACTCGTAGCGAGTCATGGCCTGGTTGCCACGGTATTTCTTGTCGGGGTAACCCACAATACAACCATAGCGCTCAACCAAGGATTGCAACGCCTGGAAAGCCCAGTCAGTGGGTTTTACGTCCGTCAGCTGGGAGACGGACGTAACCTGACCTGCCTGGTTGGCAAGCCGACCTTCGCGGCTGTAACGGTTGATCTGATCCAGGGTGTTGGAGTCAGCGGCTTCGGGAGCAGCTTGAGCAACGGTAGCAGGCTGCTGCTTAATCAAACTTGAGATATCAGAAGCAGGCTTCGCTCCTGCAACTTCGGCAGCAGCTTTTAGGGATTGAGGCTGCAGCAGAGAAGCTTGGGTTTCAACAGGAGCTTGAGTTTCGACGGAAGCCTGAGACTGAATGGCTTCGTTCTTGACAGTTGCGTCCGCTGCCATAGCGGATGCCGAAACTGCTAAAGCAGCCCCAAAGATAGCAGGGCTAAACAGCAGCGATTTCAACAGTACCTTAGACATTATTTTCCTCCTCACACCATATAGAACGACTGTTGAGGTCCTCTATAGCTAACATTTTTACATTGAACGGACTTGCAGATCTAGACTTACAGACCTAACGGATTCACACACCTAAGCGTAATCCAGATTAGAGTTTGAATCAAGGGAACGGTGCACATCGGGCTACACTTTGAAACATAATAGCGAATCTTTCACCTGATGGCACTAGGTACCTCGTCAATCATTTTCTGATCATTTTCTGATCAGGCTCTAACCCCTCCCATCTCCGTCCCATCCTTCACTTGCGAAGTCTGGGTGATGATGATACCAGGGCTTTGCCGCTTCGATTTGAGCAGCGAGAGCCAGGAGCGTCGATTCGGCGGCGGGACGACCGACAAGCTGGATGCCGAGGGGCAGACCGTTGGGCGTAAATCCTGCGGGAAGGGCGATTGCAGGTTGACCGGTGGCATTAAAGGGCGGACAGGGAGCAATCCAGCGGGTGATTGCTTCCAGGGTTTGCTTTGCTGAAAGATCTGCCCACTCACCAATGCGGATCGTGGGATGCAGATAGGTCGGCAGCAAGAGCACATCAATGGGGTCAAAGCTTTCCACAATGCGACGGGAGATTGACTGCATTTTCGCCACTGCCCTGAGATAATTGCCGCAGGTCGAGAACCGGGCGCGGAAGCGCAACCAGCGATTGACCTTATCTAAAACAAATTCAGGGATGCGGGCTTCGTCCAAAACCGTTTGCATGATAGTAGTAAACGGGTCAATCAACTCAGTCAGATCCGGAAACGAGATGGGTTCAATAGAGTGCCCCAGAGCTTCTAACAACGTTGCTGTGTCTAACACCGCTTGCCGGCAAACCGAGTCAGCTTCGCCAAAGGGAGGAATGGCTGTAATTAAGCCAATTCGTAGAGCAACGGGAGGAGATGTGATAACCGTCGAGAAGGTGGGATCTGGTTTTGGTAGCCAGTAGGGATCGCCAGGGGTGTACCCTGATAGAGCATCCAGCAGGGCTGCGGCGTCGGCAACGGTGCGCCCTAAGGGGCCGTTAGTCGCCAGACCATTGAGCCGATCGCCAAAAAAAGGGGCCATACTCACCCGCCCTCTAGAGGGCTTGATCCCCACCAAACCACAGCAGAATGCTGGCCCCCGAATCGAACCACCGCCATCGGAGCCTTGACTGATCGCACACAGCCCAGCCGCCAGAGCTGCCGCCGCGCCACCGCTGGAGCCACCGGGCGTGTAGGCCAAATTCCAGGGGTTACGGGCAGGGGGAAAGCCCCCAGGTTCACTGTAGGGCAACATTCCCATCTGGGAAGGAAGGGTTTTGCCGAGAATGACAAATCCCGCCTGTTTAATCCGGCTGACCACGCCATCATCCTGGGCCGCAATCTGGGTTTTGAGCACCTTTAAGCCATAGGTACAGGGCATTCCCCCAACGGGATTGAGGTCTTTGATCGAAATCGGCACCCCAAAGAAGGGAGGAAGGTCATCCCTGGTGCCTGCTAGCCATTCAGTTTTAGCTTTGGCATCTGCGATCGCCTGATCAGCGGCGACAAACGCATAACTACCGAGTTTGGCGTCAAGTTGCTCAATTCGCTCCAGGTAGAGCTGGACCAAGTCCAGAGGTGAAATTTCTTTACTCCGAATTAATTGAGCTTGCTGGAGGGCGGGAGTGAAGGCGAGATCGGTGGAATTCATCAGTTTTAAGCAGATGTCAAGTGACAGGAAGGAGTACCAAGTACTATACGTGACTTAATCGCTTGGGCTGCTGTTGCAAAACTTCCATGTAAAGATTCTCCAGATGAGTGATGTTGTCATTTAGAGTGTAGCGATCTCTAACTCGCCGTCGCGCATTCTGCCCCAGGAGCATCGTCCAACTTTCATGATCCCGTAGTTGGGGCAGTAAGGTTTTCAATTGAGTCGTGACCCCCTGGGTTTTCAGAATCACCCCCGCTTCATTTTCCAACACTTCACCATCCGCCCCTGCCTCAGTCGCAACACAGGCAAGGCCACAGGCCATGGCTTCCAGCAGAGACAGGGATAGCCCCTCGACGAGGGACGGCAGGATAAATACGTCACACCCCCGCAAAATTTCAATCCGCTTCTGTTCATCGGCAATAAACCCCATCCAGAGGATGCCATGTTCGGGGCCGTAGAAGGGGATCAGGGAGGCTGCCAGAGGACCGTGATTGCCGACAATAATGAGTTTTGAGCGCGCCCCCATGTGGGACTGCTTCCAGGCTTTTAACAGCGATTCCACATTTTTTTCAGGGGAGATGCGTCCCTGGTAAATAAATACGCGATCGGCGTCCAGTTCTGCCTTAAGGCGGGAAAATCCGGGTGCATATTTCTTCACATCAACGCCGTTCGGAATCACGGCAACTCTGTCATCGGGAACCCCCAGGCGGGTCAGCAATTCCCGTTGAATATGGGAGAAAACAATCACCCGATCGTATTTTGCCAGGGATGGGGCATAGAGCTGATACATCAAGTACTGCGTACTGGAGGACAGGTTCCGCAGTTTCCGGTCAAAGGCTGGGTGAAAGGTCGCCACCAGGGGAAGATTGAGATCCTGGCAGATTTCTGGCAAAGAGAAGTCGAGGGGCGACAGCGTCAGGGAAGCATGAATTAGATCGGGCTTAGGACGGAGTTTTTGAAGCGCCTCCTCAAGCACCCGACGGGATCGGAAGGTAGGAATTGTATAAATTTGCAACCGCAGCAAAAAAGGAAGCAAAATCTCTTGAAAATCAGGCCAGTTGTCCGGCGGCGGCTCTTCCTGGGCAAAATGAAAGAAGCTAACCTGATGACCTCGATCAAGCAAGGCAGTTGTAACTTCTCGTCCGTAGGTAACATTGCCACAGAAGGGGGATTTTTTTCCAAGCCAGGCAATATGCATTCGGTTCTTTGTGGCGACGGGTTAAGGGTAGACAACCCTCAGTCGTGAATATTCAAAAGCTGAAAGCCATTTTGATGTTAAGTCAGATCAAAAATTGAATAAAATCACAACCTATTTTGAGGGTAATCCTGTACGCGAAATATACCAGGTAAAGCCCCCTCCTGCGACGACTAGCACCGCAAGCCCAATAAAAACAAGGCGCAAACCCAAAAAAGTTTCTGCGACACCTGCCAGGGCCAGAGGCAAACTAAGGGCAATGTTGATGGCATTATTTTGCAGCCCGAAAATCTTACCCCGCATTTCCTCTGGGGTTTCTTCCTGAATGGTGGTCTGCATTGGCACCCCAATCATGGCGGCAAAAAGCCCCATCAGCATGATCAAAATCAGGGCTGGAACCAGTTGTTCATCGAAAATGGAAAGCCCAAACAGGGAAGCGGCCATGCCAAGGGAGCCAAACAGGCTGAGTTGATGATGGAGAAATCGTTGTCCAAATTGACCGATGAAGGTGGCACCGATCGCCATCCCTACTCCTCCGGCGGCCAACAAAAACCCAAACTGGGAGGACTTAATCGCTGGCATCACTTCTGCCAGGCGGACGGAGAGAACTGCTAAAGCAGCAAATACCGAGAACAGAATCACCAGTTGAAGCAGGGCATTCCGAACATGATGCTGCTTCCCTAGATAGCGCAAACCGTCTCGAATATCTTCAACGAAGTGGGGAGCTTCGCTCTGTTCGGCATTGTTGTCCCTGGTACCGTTGGCATTGTTGTCCCCGGTGCCGCTGGCACTTGCGCCATTACCGATTTTTTCACGGATTTGCAGCAACAGCAGAACCAGCCCGGCGATCGCGTAGCCACTCCCCACAACCAGTTCTTTCCCCAATCCAATCGCTGTCCATCCCAAATGGGCGGCTAAAGTATCGGCCAGCGCCAATAGGGGTTCCCCGACGGCGAAACCGATGATGACCGATACCATCATGGTTGTGGTGTAAAGCGAATTAGCCGACAACAGGTGCCGCCGTTCCACAATTAGGGGGATAGCAGATTGCTCGGCTGGGGCAAAGAATTGAGTCAGCGTGGACACCAAAAAGGTGATACCCAATAGAACGCAGAATCCAACGGGTAGACCCGCCAGCGGTGCCCATCCCTTTGAAATCCATAGCAGGGGAGGCAGGGCAAACACCAGCACTCCTCGCAGCAGATTGGTGACCACCAGCACTGTTTTTTTGGGCCAGCGATCGACAAAGACACCTGCGATCGACCCAAATAATACCGCTGGGATCGTAAACGCAATCATGATCGAAGAAACCCACCCGCTGATGGTTTGCCCCCCGGCTTGAAATCGATTGGCAATCAGCGCAATCATTAGCACCAGATAGACCTTATCTGCCAGTTGGGAGAAAACTTGACCACTCCAGAGGGTTAAAAAATTGCGGTTTCTTAGGACGGGCAAAAAGCCCCGTTCGGGTTCTGGGGGTTCGCCGTTGGATTGCGGGGAGGCTTTCAAATCGAGACTGGTCAGCAGGGACTGCTCCGCCAAACTCCGATTAACTTGCTGATTTAGCAACTCAGGAGAGCGGAGATTGGCGGAACTGCTCTCGGTTTCGAGAAATTCTTCTTCGGAACGAAACATGGGTAAAGAATTTTCTCCATCATGAAAGACATCATCCGCCATAACTGGTTTATCAGTGCGGTGATCCACTGTCTGGTCGCTCGCAGGTTGAGCGGGTAACGAGGGCTGCCGAAAATTAGCCGTCAGCGCATCGTCATTCTGCTTAGACACCGCCTTGAAGCTATCGCCCAAGTCTGGATGGTGTAGAGATAACATGATCGCTGCTTCGAGATCCAGTTTGGACAGTTGCATCATGGGTTCACAAGGGGTGTTGACAGGGGAGGGATGTTAATCAGCGGAGGCAAAACAGGCGTCGATCAGAGCAGCAGAGCGAATGGGACGGTCAAAATGGTATTGGGCATAATAGCGTAAGACACGCTCGACAGAACACCACACCTGTGCTGGGAAGGAGACATCCCGGTTAAAAGTATCTGGCACCCCACCAGGTTGGGGGAGGGCGGAGTCGCAAGCAGGGGATTGTTTGTCCGCTTTTGTCAAAACACTGTCTCCATATTTCCTCATCTCCACCGAATCAGGCAACTCTGCCTGGGCAAGTTGTTGTAAGAGGGCTAAGTCCGCTGCGGCTAATTGGGTGTTCAGATTGGCGGCAGACTGGTAGGAGCGAGTGCCCATCCCAGCTTCAGCAACCCGGCCCTGGACTTGATCGGGGGCTGACTGGTCTAGGGCGCTAGCACCGCCCTTTTCATCATTGATCAAATGGGACTGCTGAGGGCGTTTTTTTGCTTGCAATCGTGCCAGCACTTCCAGCGTAACAACTCCACCCGTGGGAATGCTAAATCCAATCCGCCAGGCTGAGTCCGTAAAGTTTGGCATCAGGGGTTGCCGGGTGGCGCAGCAGAGGTGCACCTGGGGAGCAACGCCAGACAGGATCAAAAGTTGAAACACAGCATGGGTTAGATGGGGCAAAACCAGGGAACCAGGAGAACGCTCTAACCGTTTCAAATGCCCGTTTAACAGGCAAAAGAGCTCTTCCTGGGGTTGGTCGCTCAACGCCTGACACAGACAAAGTTCAGCCAGATATTGGCTGGCTGTCAGCTTTCTCAAGTCCTGACTTAAGCCTGGGTAAGATTCCAGGGTTTCCGCCTGGGCGATTTTGTCCAGAGATCGGCCCCTGGCGATCAACAATTCATTCACCACAAATAACCCACTCCGCCCACCCAGGCTCGAATTGTGTTTCCGCGACCCCATAGCGATCGCCCGAATCAAGCCCTCTTCCCGTGTCAAAATCGTCAGCAACCGATCCGCTTCACCCATCGGCATACTTTTGAGATTAATTCCCGTAACTTTATAGGTGCGACTCATGTTTCTAGGCTATCGCGCTGACGAACCAAATCGGCACCCCGGGAGGTTCCTAATCGAGTCGCTCCGGCAATAATCAATTCTAAGGCTTGGTCAGCGGTGCGAATTCCCCCGGAAGCCTTAATCCCGATCCTATCCTTAGTTAGCTCTTTTAGAAGCCTGACATCGGCGATCGTCGCACCTCCGTAGAGCCCCGTACTCGTTTTAAGAAAGGCAGCCCCAGCATCCATACAAATCTCTGCCGCCAGATGCTTCTCCGCCTCGGTCAAAAGCGCCATTTCCAGGATTGCCTTGACTATTTGACCAGTCGCATCCCGGATTTCGGCAATTTCTCGATGCACTTCATTCGTTTTGCCCGCCTTGAGCCAGCCAAGATTAATGACCACATCCAGCTCTACCGCGCCATTTTCTGCCGCCTCTTGAGCTTCAAACAGTTTGGTGGCGGAAGTCGTTGCGCCATAGGGGAATCCAATCACCGAACAAACCTTAGGCTGCTTACCCTTGAGAAGATTAGCTGCCAGGTGCACATTAGTTGGTTGCACACACACAGCCGCAAAGTTAAACCGATCCGCATCGGCACACCATTGCTCGACCTGTTCGGGCGTTGCCGTTGGAGTTAGCAGAGCGTGGTCAATATAGGGCGCAAGGTCAATATCAGAATGGGAAATCACTGCCATTGATCCTCCAGATCCTTAAACAACGTGGAGGGTGAAGGGGTACCGGGTAAAAAGATGGCGAGGTAGGGGAACAGGGACCCATCTGATTTTGATCTGTTGGGCCATCCGACGCCTACTACCGACTTAATGCCTACTACCTACTTACTACCTACTTAATATAGAACCCTCGTCAACTGTTTACGGTATTTTTTAGTCAGTGGATCGTCATCACCCAACAGATCAAAAACTGCTAGCATCGCTTTTCTACCGCCATCGTCCTTATAGCGTCGGTCTTGGATGACAATGGAAAGGAATTGCTGCAGCGCTGATTCGTAGTTTTCCTCCAATACCGCGCAAACTGCCTGCCGAAATTTTTGATCCAATTCCAGGTTGCCTGCGGTTTGATTGGCAGCTCGTTTGAATAAAATGAGTGCCTTCAGGGTTTTGGCAGGGCCATAGTATTCTTTTTCGTACTCCTGAATCGGCAATAACAGCTTCTCCGCAGTTTCTAGCTGGTCAATTTCCAGGTAAAAGTTTGCCGCTTCTAAGCATAATGCCCGGTTTTCCGGCTGTTGCTGTAAGAGCTCTGCCAGGAAGGACTTTGCCTTTTCCAAATCGCCGATCAAGGCTTCTGTATAGATTGCCTCAAGGGATTCGTCTAAGATAGATTTCAGGTTAAGTTGGGCCAGGAGTTCGCGCAACTGCGGCTCCGGCAAAACTCCCACAAACCCATCACTCACCAGTCCTTCCGAAACGATTTTGACATCGGGCACGCCCTGAACTCCATAGGTCTGGGCAAGGGCGGGATTCTGATCAATATCCACCTTTGCCAGGACGAAGTCGTACTCCTGCGCCAGCTTTTCTAGCAGGGGCTTGAGCATTTGACAGGGACCACACCAGGTGGCAAAGAAGTCTACCAGAACAGGCTTCTCATAAGACTTTTCGATAACTTCAGTGGGGAAGTTATCGTGGTTAACCGAAATCGCCGATCCCATTACTTACTTTTTGCCCTTGACTTTCTTGCTGGAGTTTTGGCAGAAGTCCCATTGCTTGTGGCTGCCTTGGTTTTTGCAGGAGTGGATTTGGTCGCTGTCCTTTTTGCAGCCGATCGGGTAGGGCTGGCCCCATTCGTCGTAACGACTGGCTCCCCAGCTTGCAGATGCGCTTCCAAAAACCACAGATTTTTGTCAATCGCACGGGAAACCTCCGTGTAGAGGTCAGCGGTATCCGCATCTCCCAGGTCATCGGTTTGGGCAATTCCTTCGCGCAGATGCTTGGCATAGGGGGCGAAACGATCGGCAAGGGCAATAATGTGATCCTTTCCATCCACGATATCGAAGGGATACTCTGGCAGAATGGAGGTTTGTGCGGCTGCACGGGCAGTTCCCACCGCTAACCCTCCCAGGGCTGTGATCCGCTCGGCAACCAGATCGACGTACTCTTCCAGTTCCCCGGCAAACTCATCAAACAGTTCATGTAACTGATAAAAATCTAACCC
>JBAUTA010000494.1:0-2988 GCA_049581985.1 Kovacikia sp. | reverse complement strand
GTATTACACCGAGATATTTTCCTGAACGATCCAACGACATTCCCAACCGTCCGGAACTGGCTCTGGCTGTCATTGCTCCAGAACAACCCATGCAGGATGCTGATACCCTCAAACGGGTGGAAACCCTGATTCGGGAATCTGGCAGTTCCGATCGCACGTTTAAGAGTGCTGTGATTGTGGCGATCGCAGACTCTGATGTCCAACTTCGCGAGGAAGCCCGTAAGCTGTTGGCCTGGGAAGATATCCGGGACGAAGAACCAGAAGGGCTAGATGACAGCCAGAAACGCCAGCTCCAGGAAAATGTGGACAGGGCCAAGCGAGACTTACGCGAAGCCATCTGGCGGGCTTATAAGCACATTGTGCTCCTGGGGAAAGACAACAAACTTCAGGCGATCGACCTGGGGCGCATTACCTCCAGTGGCGGTGGGGCTTCCATGACCAGCTACCTCCTGCAAGAACTGCGAAAGGTTGATCAAATCCAGGACCGCATCAGTGCCAGCTTTCTTGTCCGTAACTGGCCGCCTGCCTTCACGGAATGGAGTACCAGGTCCCTCCGAGATGCTTGCTTTGCCTCACCCCAGTTTCCCCGCCTGCTCGATCCCAACTCGATCAAGCTCACGATTGCTGAAGGTGTGTCTGGAGGCACCATTGCCTATGTTGGCAAGACTGACGATAGATATCACCCTTTCAAGTTCAAGGAAAGTCTCAGTCCAGACCAAATTGAAATCTCCGATGACCTGTTCATCATTACTGCCAAAGTAGCGGAGGCTTACCAGCAACGGATTACTGAACCACCCCGGCTAGCGACATTGACCCTCATCCCTCAGCAAGTCCAGATTCAGCCAGGGGTCAAGCAAACTTTCACGGTGCAGGGACGGGATCAATACGGGAGCGAAATTGCGACTGGCCCAGTTCAATGGAGTGCAACCGGTAGCACGATTGATCAGAATGGTGTTCTCACCGCAGGTTCTGATCCAGGAAGCTTTGTCGTGACAGCGAATGTTGGAGAAATCCGTGGCACGGATAACTTCATCGTCCCAACAAAAGCTGCAAAAGAAGGGGAAGGAGATTACCCTGGCAAAGAGGGTGGCGATTCTCCCCCGATTAAACCCCCTCCCCCGGAGCCTAAAGGGCTATCTTGGAAAGGGGAAATCCCTGCTCAGAAGTGGTCAAACTTTTATATGCGCGTTTTATCGAAATTTGCTGCTGATAAAAACCTCAAGTTGACCTTGAAGGTTGAGATTTCTGCAGAGGGAGAGGTCTCCGAGCAAAAGTTTGAAGAAACCAAGACAGCGCTGCATGAACTGGGTTTAGAGGGTGAGTTGGACACCCACTAGAAATTCCAAGAAGGGAATTCTGACTGGCAAATATCCGCCACATGCGACTGGAGATACATCCTCCGGATAGGCTGACGCGATCGCCCCATCACCCCTGCTAACAACATCGTATGTCGAAGCGTCCTTCTCATGCCAACCAGTCTTTTGGTTTACTGCCTTAGTAGACATGCCAGCTACGGGTAGACAGGCAATAGACACCCGTCTACCGCCTGAAACCCACATACATCAATCTCTTCAGCCCATTCGGTAGACAAGTAGACACACTACAGAGCCTCTCCCCTAAAGCTGTCTATCGTTTCATCTAGCACCCCCTCACCCCCGTCTACCGGTCTACCGTTTCCCTGAATCACATTCATATCAATCCTTTCAGCCGTAGACACCCCGTCTACCGTTCTCTCCAAACCATCTACTGCGTCTACCGTTGCCCGCCAGTGCAACCGATTCCCCACCCCACAGGTCTCCCCATACCCCATCGCCTCCAACTCCCGAAAATGGGAGCGAATCACCTCCGAACTGGCCTTGCGCAAACTGCGCTCATAATTGCGCACATCCTTCGCCCGCAGCCAACCCCGCACCCGCGACAATTGAATCAGCTTGGTATAGACCGACCCTAGCGCTCCGTCTACCGTATCCCCTTCCGCATACAGCAGCTTCACCTGCCCAATAAACCACCGCGCCAGCTTGATCGCCGCCTTCATCGTCTGAGCCGACACCGTCTCTGCCGGTAGACACCCATCTACCGCTGCATTCAGACAGTGAAGCATCAGCGCCAGCCGCCCCGTATAGCCCTGCATCTTTGAGTAGACTGCCTGCAAGCCCTGGTGCGTCTCTGTCACCCGTCGCTGATCCAATTGGTCATACCAATCCGCAAACACCGTCTTCGCCTCCGGCGTCAGCCGATAACACCTGGGTGTGAACCCTTCCAGCCGCTGGTAGACCCCATGGAGCCGCTCCGAAATGTCATAGCGCACCGTCTGGCGGGGAAACGGCGCAGGCTTCAGGGGCAGGAGACACCACAGGAATCGCGCCCACTGACCACTGGCATCGGAGAAATCCCCCATCATCTCCCGCAGGATGTCGGGCTGAATCGTTCCCGTAATGCTGAGACTGGTGCGCGGCAGGCTAATGCGAATGCCGCTGGCTCGATCCACCTTCAACCCTGACCCATCAAACGCCGTCAGCAGCGATTCCTTGTCATTGCCCCGCCCATTGCGGTACTGGTTCTGCCCTTTGAACAACCCTGCCAACTCATCTGGCGTCACCAAAATTCCCCGCTCCGGTTGTTGAGATTGAATCCGAGCGATCGCCTCCCGCGTGGCATCCGAGGTGTGATACTCCCGGGGCACTGGCTTCTTCCGTCGAACCCCCTTGTCCTCCCCCTTGGACTGCTCCCATTCCCGCAGGTCTACCTCATACGCCGCAGCCTCGTATTCATAATCTTGATCCGCTTCTGCCTGCAGCCGCGACAAGGCTCCCAGGATCTGCCGCTGAATCGGACTCTTCTTACTGCCTGAAGGGGCTACCAGTCCCGTGAACAGAATCGGTGGCACATAGAACCCCATCCCGGCATCAATTTCCAATTCCGTTCCCACTCGCAGCAATGATGCCGCCACTGGCAGCAGGGTAACCAGCATCGCAGCAGGTGTTGCAC
>JBAUTA010000493.1:0-8655 GCA_049581985.1 Kovacikia sp. | reverse complement strand
GATGGGATGAACGATCGACTGGCTACCCTGTTGATACTCCTCCAAAGTAAACGAGTCTACCTGAACCGCCTCATTACGGGCCACGGTTGCGTCCCGAATTAGTTGAGCCTCTGCTGTCGTGATGATTCCCTGGGCGATCGCCGCTTCAACCAATTGCTCCGGTTTTGCCTGGGGCAGGGGTCCAGTCTGACTGGCGGCTTTGATGGTTTTGAGAATTGCTTCTGCCTCCGAAGCAAGCCGGAACGCCTGTTCCAACCGACCGAGGGCTTCATCCGGATGGTTGGGGATGTAAATATTGGCGGTCAGCCGATCGCGATCGGCTCCCGGTGTTTGCAACCTCTGGGCAATCTGGGTTCCCAGGGTATCGGCGGGCGCAGTCCCGATCGGATTCAACCGCCACCAACTCAGGACGGGGCCACGCAGAATCGCGGCCAACCCTGGGACGGGGAGATTGCTCAAAATCCCTTCGATTCCTGCTTGAATTTGAGCAAAGGCATATTGCATGGCCCAGTCAACCAGAGGTAGATCCGCCGATTGCTTGCCCTCTGCCTCAAAGCGGCGCAGGGTTGCCATGCCCAGGTACATCCAGGAGAGGATATCGGCAAATCTTCCCGTTAGTTTTTCCTGCCGCTTGAGGGTGCCGCCGAAGGTAAACAAGGCCAGATCGGTGAGCACGGCAAAGGTGGCTGAAGCCCAGGATAGTTTGCGGTAGTAGGTAGCGGTTGGGCCGGATACCGGGGCCTGGGCAACATAGCCCCGTGATAGGCTGAGTAACGCTGCCCGGAACCCATTGCGAACGGTTAAGCCAAGGTGATTCCAGAATGCCTGATCAAAGGCGATCGCATCATTCCGCTGAAGGGCTTCAATTTCTTGATAAACATAGGGATGGCAGCGAATTGCACCCTGGCCAAAAATCATTAGCGTGCGGGTGAGAATGTTGGCACCTTCGACCGTAATGGTGATGGGCAGGGCGGTGTAAATGTTGGCCAGCAGGTTTCTAGGGCCCCGACAGATGCCCGACCCGCCGAGGATATCCATGCCATCGTTGACCAGTTGGCGGGCGAGTTCGGTGAAATGGTATTTGGCGATCGCGGAGACAACGGAGGGCTTCTCGCCCTGATCAACGGCACCGCAGGTATAGGTTCGAGCTGCTTCCATCAGATAGGTGAGGCCACCAATGCGGGCAAGGGGTTCCTCAATCCCCTCAAACCGTCCGATCGGCAGCCCAAACTGACGGCGCACGGTGGCGTGGGCACCCGTGACGCGAGTCACGAGTTTGGCAACCCCCGTACAGGTGGCGGGAAAGCTAATTCCCCGTCCGGCTGCCAGGGTTTGCATCAGCATTTTCCAGCCCTGGCCCGCCTGCTCTGCCCCCCCAATAATTTGATCAATCGAGACAACGACCTCGTGACCTTCCACAGGCGAGTTGTAGAACGGAACGCCCATTGGATCGTGGCGTCTGCCCAACATCATGCCAGCGGTATCCGCGGGAATCAGGGCACAGGTAATGCCAACATTTTCACCTTTACCCAGCAGATTGTCTGGATCCCGTAACCGGAAGGCTAAACCGATCAGGGTGGCGATCGCCCCCAGGGTAATGTAGCGTTTGCGCAGATTTAAGCGCAGGTAAAGGTTGCCGTCTTCTCCCCGAAACACCACTCCTTCCGAGGTCAGGCTGGCCGCATCTGATCCGGCTAGCGGTTCCGTCAACGCAAAGCAGGGAATTTCCTCTCCCGTTGCCAGGCGTGGCAGGTAGTAGTCTTTTTGAGCCTGGGTGCCATAGTGGAGCAGTAGCTTGGCGGGGCCGAGGGAATTGGTGACGCCAACCGTTGCGGTGTGGGTAAAGGAACGGGAAGCCAATTTCACCATAACGCTGCTGTAGGCCAGGTTAGAAAAGCCCAGGCCGCCATACTCCTGGGGAATCATCATGCCGAAAAAGCGTTCTTGCTTGAGGTAGGCCCACAGGTCAGGGGGCATGTCCTTGCGGCGATAAATTTCCCAGTCGGTTGCCATTCGGCAAACCTGCTCCACAGGGCCATCCAGGAAAGCCTGCATGGCGGTGGAGAGGTGGGGATAGGGCTCACGGATCATCCGGGTAAAATTGGGCGCTCCTGAGAAAAACTCAGCCTCAATCCAAACGGTGCCCGCTTCGATCGCCGCCCGCTCGGTATCGGAAATGGTGGGCAAGATTTTCAGCCTTTTGAGTCCTTTGAGCAACGGAGCTGAAATCAGCCGTTGGCGAAGTTGGGGAACGGTGAAGGCGATCGCCACCAGACCAAATAGTATCCATCCCCAAATGGGGATTGGAAATACCAGGCAGATGACTGCGCTGTATAGGAACCATGCCCAGAGGGGAATACCCATGTATCCGCAGATCAAAAGGCAGAGAACCAGGGCGGGAATGGCGATCGTCAGGGGAAGAGAAATCATAGCCTTTTACTTAAACAGAGAATGGTGCTGCTTCTGATGGACTTTGTGTTGGAACTGTCATTTGTGTTGGAACTGTCAAAAGATGAGGATGACTCGTTGCCAAACTCCAGCCTGGCAACCCTAACCAGGAAGCTCTTGCTTCTAATGCTCCAGGAAGCTGGAGCTTCCTGGGGGAGGTTACAAAGCTGGAGCTTTGTAACCAGAAAAACCAGAATGGTTGGGGTATTTTTTCCTGGAAATCGCCTCAGGTCTAAATCATCAAATTCTCAACCACGCCTGCCGCGCCCATGCCACCCCCCACGCACATCGTCACCAGCCCATAGCGAATCCCCCGCCGCTTCATTTCGTGCAGAATCGTGGTAATCAGTTTTGCGCCTGTCATGCCCAGGGGGTGTCCCAGGGCGATCGCCCCCCCATTGACATTGATGATGTCCTCGTTTAGGTCGAGTTTGCGGATGACCGCCAGAGACTGCGCGGCAAACGCTTCATTGAGTTCGATCAGCCCCATATCTGCCAGCTCTAAACCCACTTGGTGCAGCACCTTTGGCACCGCAGCCACGGGACCAATTCCCATAATTTCGGGGGGCACTCCAGCCACGGCATAGCCCAGGAGCCGACCCAGGGGTTGTACGCCCAGTTGCTTCACCATGCGTTCACCCATGACGATCGTGGCCGCTGCCCCATCGGACATTTGCGAGGAGTTTCCAGCGGTGACGGAGCCTCCCCGCCGAAATGCGGCGGGAAGTTTTGCCAGGGCTTCCAGACTGGTATCCGTCCGGGGTCCTTCATCGACTCGGAAAACGGTTTCCACCTGTTGGGGTTGATGGTCGATGTACAAGGTTTCCCGTACCGTCAGGGGGACAATTTCCTGATCAAACCGTCCGGCTTGAATCGCTGCCAGTGCTCGTTGGTGCGATCGCAGCGCAAACCCATCCTGATCTTCGCGGGAAATTTGATACTGGTGAGCTACGTTTTCTGCCGTCAAACCCATCGTGCAGTAGGCTTTGGGAGCCTCTGCAATCAGGTCTGGGTTGGGGGCCAGGACATGACCTCCCATGGGAATCAAACTCATGGATTCGGCTCCCCCCGCCACCACCACCTCCGCCTGACCGCTCATAATGGCCTGGCTGGCCATGGCGATCGTCTGAATTCCAGAGGCACAGAAACGGTTTACCGTGCAACCCGGAACGGAATCAGGTAAGCCTGCCCGTTGGGCAATCACCCGGCCCAGATTAAAACCCTGTTCCGCTTCCGGGAAGGCACACCCGATAATCAGGTCATCAATCTGTTCAGGTTCCAACCCTTTCACCCGGTCGATCGCCGCCTTTACTGCGATCGCCCCCATATCATCAGGACGCATGTTGCGAAGCACCCCCCTGGGCGCTTTGCCAACCGCTGTCCGAACACTGCTAACAATGTAGGCATTTTTCATCGTAGTTTCTCCAGATTGAATCGGGGGCAGGTATAGCGATCCGATTTGGCTTGGGAGAAAGGATTTCTGTGGAATTCTTGCTCCCGCATCCCCACCCTCATGGTTTCTCTCAGTTCCTCAGCGGTTTTTTGGTCTTGAGCATGTGAGCAATCCGCTCCTGGGTTTTGGGCTGACTTAAGAGGGGAACGAATAATTCCCGTTCCAGTTGCAGCAGGTATTCTTCGTGAACCAGGGAGGGAGCGGTCAATTCTCCGCCAGTCATGACATAGGCCAGTTGTCCCGCCAGGTAGCGATCGTAGTCGCTGGCATAGCCCCCCTGATTGAAGACATAGGCGGCATGTTCCAGCATGGCTCGGGCCGGACGACCCAGCACCATGACCGCGTTTCCTACGGGGGGCGGAATGTACCCAATCCGATCGCGGTGCAGCACCTCTGCTTTGGCGATGGCGAGGCGACGATCGCCACTCATGATGATCCGCGCTGTGGGGGGCAGGAAGCCCAATTCCTGGGCTTCATAGGCACTGCCGGAGACCTTTGCCGTGGCGATGGTTTCAAAGGCAGTTCGCAAAAATGGCTGAATCTGACTGGGAGTTTCGGTTATGGCCCGTTCAGCCAACCGTTTTACCATGCGCATAATGCCACCCGCACCGGGAATTAGCCCTACCCCCAGCTCTACCAGTCCAATGTAGGTTTCGGCGGCGGCGACCACGATCGGACAGGCCATGACCAGTTCACACCCGCCACCCAGGGCCCGCCCTTGCACCGCAGCGACGATCGGCTTAGGAAAATAGTGCAGGCGCTGCAATAGGGCTTGGAACCGGATAATTAAATCGGTAATTTCATCAAATTTGCCTGACTGGGCCATCATTCCCATTTCTGCCAGGTTCGCCCCTCCCGAAAAATGGGCACTCCTATTGCCAATTACCAACCCTTTGAAATCCTGGGTTTCCAGCAGGTCCAGTACTTTTTCAATGCCCTCAATCACCTTAAAGCTGAGCGTGTTGCCCTTAGAGCGAAACTCATATAACCCCACGCCATCCCCCAGATCCAGCAAGGCGGCTTCTGAATTTTGCCAGATCGTTCGTTGGGGATCGGCCTTAAGCGTCGCCAGATCAATTTCCCCTACGATAGGGGCGAAGGGCATGGTGCCCTGATCTTCGCCCCTACCGCTTTCTGGGTAAAAACCCGTTTCACCTCGGCGATGCATGGCTTCTACCCATTCTGGTACTGGGATATGAGCGGCTTTCATATCCGCTAGAACGGTGTCAAATCCCAGTAAATCCCAAATTTCAAATGGTCCCAGATCCCAACCAAATCCCCACCGGATAGCGCGATCGATGTCAGCCGGGCGATCTGCAATTTCAGGAATGCGCCGGGCACTGTAGCCCAGAATCGCCAGGGTGGTTTTACGGAAGAACTCTCCCGCCCGATCGGGATTTTGGTAAAGGGCGGGCAGCCGTTCCCGCAAATCAGGCACCTTAGCAAGGGTTTCAATTCCTTTCAAGTTCAACGGTTTTGCTGATTCATAGGCCAGCGTTTCGGGATTGAGGGAAAGAATTTCACCCGTTTGTTTCTTGTAAAATCCCTGACCTGTTTTTGCCCCCAACGAGCCGCCCATGACCAACTTGTGCAGCACATCGGGAACGCGGAAAAGTTCACGGCTTTCATCCTGGGGAATGGCTGGATAAAGGTTCTTGGCCACATACATGAGCGTATCTAACCCAACCAGATCTGCGGTTCGGAAAATTGCCGATTTGGGCCGACCGGCGATCGTTCCCATCAGGGTATCAATTTCTTCGATCGTGTAGCCCCATTCTGTCCATGCCTGAAGGCCCAGCATGGTGACATACAGCCCAATGCGGTTAGCAATGAAGTTAGGGGTATCTTTTGC
This sequence comes from Kovacikia sp., assembly GCA_049581985.1. GTDB lineage: Bacteria > Cyanobacteriota > Cyanobacteriia > Leptolyngbyales > Leptolyngbyaceae > Kovacikia. The sequence goes on along the minus strand of JBAUTA010000493.1, from coordinate 2,902 downwards.
CAGCACAATTCCCTTGCCCAGATACCGATCGCCAAACCACTGCATGCGTTCCAGTACCTGGGGATCCGTATCCGTAATGGGAATAATTTCCAGCAGTTTGAGATAACGAGGGGGGTTAAAAAAGTGTGTGCCTAAAAACCGTTGGCGGAATGATTCAGACTGTCCCTGGGCGATCGCATGAATCGGTAATCCGCTGGTGTTGGTTGAAATAACCGCATCTTCACGGATTGTCTCTGCCAAACGCTGCATCAATTGCTGTTTAATGTCCAACTTTTCTATAACCGCCTCAATCACCCAATCCACCTTGGCCACCCGATGAAAATGCTCATCGAAGTTACCAAGAACTACACGGTGGGCTGTTTTTTCAGTAAAAAAGATCGGCGGCGATTGCTTCAGCGCTTTTTTGAATGACGCCTCTACCAGCGCATTTTTGTTGCCCGTTGGCGCTGGAAGATCCAGCAAGTGCACCGTCAATCCTGCGTTAGCAAGGTGCGCGGCAATTTGCGTACCCATAACCCCAGCACCTAGCACAGCGGCTGTTCGGAATGGCTTCAGCATAATTCTGTAATCCTCTTTATAGATGGGCGATTGGTCCTGAGGCGGGAGCAGGCGGAGGGGAGAGAGGTGTTTTAAGTATTGAGTTACGATTCCCCGTTGCCCGACCCCTCATCCCTGCCTATTGACCACTCACTAAGGACTGAGCAAACGTGGGACAGGACGATTCAGGAAAGGGGGGATAGTCCAGCAGAAAAGATTCCTTCTCCAGGTCTGACTCGCTTTGCGCTTTCGTGTCTTGATACAGGGCGTCAATCTCTTTTGCAAAAAATTGATTGATCTTTGCCCGATCGATCTGTCCATCTGGCTTTAACAGACCATTCTCAACGGTGAGATCGGCGTGAATTAATTGGAACCGTTTTACCGTTGCCCAGTAAGGTAACCGACAATTGGCGGCATTGATTAACGACTGGTATAACGCCAGGATATAGGGATGGTTGAGCAGCTCATTCTGGGGCGTATTAATTCCAACTTTGCGGGCCTGATGGTGCAGGGTTTCTAGATTAGGAATCAGCAATAAAGCACAGAATTTTCGTTCCGAGCCAACCGCGATCGCGTGGGTCACGAAATCTGATTGGCGCAGTCGATTTTCGATGGATTGGGGCACAATGTATTTTCCGGTTGAAAGCTTAAACAGGGCTTTTTTGAGACCCGTGATTTTCAAAAAGCCGTTGCCGCTAAACTCCCCCAGATCGCCAGTGTGCAGCCAGCCTTCCCCATCGATCGCGGCCTGGGTAGCTGCAGAATTCTGATAGTAGCCCTGCATAATATACGGTCCCCGCAGCAGGATCTCGCCATCCTCTGCGATCGTCACCTCCATCCCGGCGATCGGGACTCCCACGCTTCCCGATCGCTTGAAAGAATCGCGATTGCAGCAGACGACAGCACTTGCCTGGGTTAACCCATACCCGTGTAAAATGGGCACCCCTGCGGCTGTAAATAGATTGGCGAGATCCGCTTTCAGTGCGGCTCCACCGCAGATCACGTATTTTAGACGACCCCCAAAGACAGCCCGTAGCTTTGAAAGCACTAGCCGATCGGCTAATTTCAGCAGGAGGCGGTAGAAGAAATTGGGCGATCGGCCCAGGGGGTAACGTTTAGCCAGCGCTAAGGCCAGATTGAAAATGAGCTGCGTCAGGGATACCTGAAACCATTGCGCCAGGGATTGGAGGAACTGCAACAAGAGCGTAAACGGAACGGAGAACCGGAGCTGGGGCAGGGGAGAGAGGAGGAAGGGAGAACCGTGCTTGGGTAGATCCGTATCCCCACCTGCCCACGTTCCCCGATCTTGTTTGACTGGCTTGCGATTGACCCGTTTGCTACCCTTTTCCATTGCCCTGGCATAAATCTTCTCCAGCAGCAGGGGAACGGTGGTTAAAACGGTTGGTTGAATCTCCTGGAAGTGTTTTGTGACCCGATTGGGGGTTGAGAAATAAATACTATGTCCATAGTTGAGATGCCCATAGATCATGACGCGGGCAAGCACATGGTTGAGGGGCAAAAAAGAAAGGACGACTTCCTGATCGCCCCGGCCTAAATCCGAGATCCCAGAAAATGAAGCAAGGGCATTTGCTGAAAGGTTTTCTTGAGTCAACATGACGCCTACCAGCTGTCCTGTTTCATCCGGAATGTAGATGATCGTTGCCAGTTGATCGGGGGCCAGTGTTGCCCTTAATTGCGCTAGCGTCGCTGGCCAGGCTTGGGTTTGGCCTGTCGCCCGCACCTCTTCCAGGGTAAAGGTTTGTGGGCTTTGGGCAGGGTGTACTAGAGGTGGCTCTGGCGTCGTCAACGGCAACGGAACGGAAACGTCTGCGATAATAATGAACTTCAGATTAGAGGCATTTTGCAGATGGGGCTTAATCTGCGCTAATAAATTCAAATTAGAAATGACTAACGCTTTCGCTTCACTGTGCTGCAATACAAAAATGATCTGTTCGAGGGTCTGAGTCAGATCGATCGGGACATCGACTAAGCTGGCTAACAAACAGCCCATATCCACCAGGCAAAAGTTGACATCGCTATGCATTAATAATGCAACCCGATCGCCCCGTTCCAGTCCTAGACTTAACAGCCCCAGGGCAAGGGATTCAGCGGTAGCCCGAAAATCTTGATTGGAAAACGATCGCCAGCTTGCTTCAGTCCATTGGTTAAAGGCTTTGGGATTGGGAGCACGATCGCACGCTTCATCTAGCAGGAATGGTAAGGTGCGCCCCAAAAGTAGATTTCCAGAGTTTGGGGGAGCAGTATAGGTTTTCTTGACCCGTAACATCTTTTCAAGGGTGCTAAAGTTTTTGGTGGTGCTAAAGTCTTGATGGGGCTAAAGTCTTGATGGGGCTAAAGTCTTGAT
>JBAUTA010000492.1:0-2511 GCA_049581985.1 Kovacikia sp. | reverse complement strand
ATATTACCGTCACCTCAGCCCTGGGATGCGGTAGTTGCTTCACCCTGAATTTGCCAGAAGTTAGTCAGGCGACTTCCGCAAATAATTGATTGTATCTTGGAGTTGCGATCGCAGCCCCTTCGCCATTTGATAGGTTACCCGATACCCCGACATTCCCCCTCCCCCCTGATTTTGGGAGCCAGCATGGGCATTCTCTGCCTTTTCCCCTTCCCCCCTTCCCCTGTCTTCTGACTCCTCCCAGGGACTCCAGATGGGCAGAATGTGATAACGCAACCGGGTCCTCATAGCCCATACTCCCATGGAGGGAAATAGAAGAAATGGCAGGATCAGAGGAGAAATCGGGAACATGGGCAGCTTAAACCAGCGGGCTAACCGTTGAACATTGAATGTGAACGGATGCAAATACTCGCTTCCCATACAAACCACAGGCATAATCGGCACCTGATGCCGCAAACTTAGACGAATGAAGCTGGGATCAAACTTGGCCAGTTGATAACGCTGTTGCCAACCCTTGGCTAACCCCCGCCAGCCTTCTGGCGCATAGAGCAAAATGTTTTTTTCTGAGATCGCCGCTTCAAAGCTCTGCTGTTCTGCCCGGACACCACCTAAAACCTCTGCCCAGCCCGGCGGTAACCATCCCACTAACCAGGGATGATCAAAAAAGATGGGGTGTGCTAACGGTTGAACAAACCAGTCTCGCTGCTGGCTCAAAAGCAGCCCCAGCCCCACAAAGTCCCAGGGAAAGCACATCCCCGTGTGATTCATGGCAACAATGAGGGGACCCTTTGCTGGCAAATTTTCCAGTTGGGTCAACGTGCCTCGAAAATAGCGGTGCACGATCGGGGTCAGAATTTCTTGTTGAAAAGCTCGTTGGTAGGCTGGATCTGGCTCGGTTTGGGCGGCTGGGGGCAATTCTAACGGGATTGGCGGCACCCCACGGCTCCCTAACCTTAACCGTCGAATGACGCTCGCCAGATAAAATCCGCCCGGTATCAGAAATAACCCGTACTCTAGCCAGTTCCAACCGTTGGGATTGGCTTTGTAGTGCTGCCAGTGCCGATTAAACAAAATCAGCCAGCCCGGCGGATACCACAGACAAAACCAATCGAACCAGGTAAATCGGTATGGGGAAACAGGTATTTGGTCTTTGTCATTAGTCATGGGTTATGGGGCATTGATCCTGGGGGGTGGAGGAGCCGGAGGACTCAGGTCAATTACTGCCCCCTGCTCCCTGCTGCTCAACCTGCAAGCGACTCTTCATCGTCAGCGCTTGCGGTTGCAGGTAACTCCAGACAATAGCCTGCTCCATAGACGGTTTTGATGTACCGGGGGTGGCGGGGATCTGGCTCCAACTTCGTTCTTAAGTGACGAACATGGACTCGGATAGTTTCAATGTCGTCATCAGGGTCATATCCCCAAACTTCCTTCAAAATTTCGCTGGGAGACACCGTTTGACCATGCCGTTGGAGCAAACAGTGAAGCAACTCAAATTCTAGATGGGTCAACTTCACGGTTTGGTCAAACCAGATTGCCTCAAACCTCTCAGGAACCAGAGTTAAAGGACCATAGTTAAGAATTTCGCTATGCTTGGCAGCCTGCGGAATGCGATCGGTCCGTCGCAGTAACGCCCGCACCCGCGCCAGCATTTCTTCAATTTCAAAGGGCTTGGTCAGATAGTCATCAGCACCTGCATTAAAGCCATCCACTTTGTTCTGAGTTTGTCCCAGCGCAGTTAACATCAAGACAGGAATATCAGCAGTCCGTTCATCTCGCCGCAAGCGCTGGCACACGGTAAATCCATCAACCTTGGGCAACATCAGATCCAGCATGATCAAATCGGGCTGGATTTGCAACGCCATCGCCTGACCCTTGACGCCATCAGGCGCTTGACTGACATCATAGCCAGCCATCTCCAAGTTCACGGCTACGAGTTCTGAGATTGCGGGGTCATCGTCTATGACGAGTATCCGAGGCATCATTCAAAATTGGGTTAAAGTGTTGACTTTTCACAATCATTTAAGGTAAGCAAGATTGCTTTACAAATTATAAGCACGAAACCATAAATTTTTCTAAAGGAAATATTTCTGAATGCAAAGTAACTGGTTAAACGCAATCATTCTTTAATAAATTTTATCCGATTACAGGGGCAATTGTAGAAATACCGAAAACTAATACCGCGTAAGCCTCAAATAGCAGCCTGGGGGACATTGCAGTTTACTGCTAAGGGTTCCCCTGTCAGAATGTGCAGAGATAGATCAGGGGTGTTGCCAGAAAAAGGGAAAGGATAAAGGATACAAAATTGTGATGATAAAAATATAAAGATAAAAACTTCTCTTTACCCTTTTTTCATAACGATTTAAACGGTACTCGTTGCCTATCTACCCCACCGCCTGCGGCATCTCCCCTTGCCAAGGGGAGGTTGGGAGGGGTCTGATCTGCCGCATGCTCCAATTAAATAAGTATTCTCTCCCCCTCTCTCCCTCTCTCCCTCCCCCTCTCCCTCTCTTCCCC
>JBAUTA010000491.1:0-3171 GCA_049581985.1 Kovacikia sp. | reverse complement strand
CATAGGGACGTTGTCCCTACAGCACCCTCTGCAACTTCCATTCGTTAAATAAATTGGTATTAAGTAGCTGGGCGCAATTAAATTGAAGATGATTTCGGCGGTGGAGGGGGTGGAATCCCCTGCCTGGGGGCGCAGCCCCCACTCCTCCTTTCTTACAGTTAATTAGGACTACCTACTTAGTCTAGCTCACGCCAGCGATCGGGACATTTCTACAGAGTAAATGCCCCTGACGGGAGAATGCTAGGGAAGTTCCACCCCTATTCCCGGTTTTCATGCGTAGGGAAATCAAGCTGGTTTTTCGTTTTACACTAGAAGTTAAAGCTTAACCTTGGAAACTCTCAAAGCCCAATGCGTATTTTGGTTGTTGAAGACGATGTCCAGATTGCTGATATGCTGACGGAAGCTCTGACCAATCGCCAGTACGTTGTGGATGTGGCGCAAGACGGGGAGGAAGCATGGAACTATGCTCAGACCTTAGAATACGATCTGGTCTTACTCGATCTCACATTACCCAAGTTAAATGGAATTCGGTTGTGCCAAAAGTTACGAGATCGGAATTTTTCGTTACCTGTTCTGATGCTCACTGCCCGTGACACGATCGATGACAAAATTATTGGCCTGGATGCCGGTGCCGATGATTATATGGTCAAACCTTTTGATCTCAGAGAGCTAATGGCTCGGATTCGGGCACTGCTGCGACGGGGTAGCTCTGCCTCTACCCCAACCCTGACCTGGGGCTGGGGAACCCTGCATCTTGACCCAAATACCTATGAGGTGTTCTATGACGAACAGCTTCTGCACTTAACACCAAAAGAGTACGCCCTTCTGGAATTGTTGGTATCTAGCGGTCGGCGAGTATTGAGTAGACCCGGAATCATCGAGCGGATTTGGTCCCTTGAAGATCCGCCAACGGAGGAAACCGTTAAATCTCATGTTAAAACGCTGCGCCAAAAACTGAGAGAGGCTGGCGCGCCTGAAGACTTTATCGAAACAGTACATGGCTTGGGTTATCGCTTGAGGCAGTTGGAATAAGATTGGGCTTTCCAGCCCTGGTTAATGCATCAGTTGACTCCCCGAAATCTACCCGGATCACCCCCAGATTCTAACCTTTGATTTGATAGGGTTGGGACTGAATTGCTTTTCCAAATTTTTGGTTGAAAGCAATTGATGGCTATCGCCAGTTTGATCAGGACAGAGGATTAAAGGGGGCATGGGGGGCGTTGCCGCCAATCACAAGATTTCCACCGTTCGACTGAGGCAGTCTGCGGCTCAACTGAGCGCGGCGAAGCCCCTGTCCCCGTTCCAAGCAATATGGCTATGGCCATAGGTCTCACCCTAAAGGTAGAAGTCACCAATGAAACTGGAGCACTGTTTCCTCCCTGTAATGCCGATCTACTGGCGGCAGCGATCAAAGATGTGTTTACGGATCCAGTGCGCTGGCAACGACTTGCAGAAGCTGGGCAACAGCGTGTTCAGTCTCATTTCAGCGTTTCGGCAGTCGCTGCTCAGGTTCATCAACTTTACCAATGTGTTGCTCCGTTCAGTTCCATCAAGAGCGCTGTCTGACAGCGAGGCATAAACCCTTAGCGCACACTGATTGTGCTTCAGATAAATTCACATTTATCTGGTGAGGAAACCTATGTTTAATCAGGATGACGCTGTATCCCACAAGATGGCTGGATACGTTGGGAAGGTTGTTGCTTACGGTCATCAGATAGTAGATGGGACGTATCAACCCACTCTTCGTGTCAGGATTACTGATAGTTTGACCACTAGTCAGACTATGTTTGTGGAAGACGTAGTTTCCTTATGGGAACGGGTTGAACAAAATTTGAATCGGACCTTTAAGTAAGTCGGCCTGATTAAAAGTTGGCTCTTCCAAATTAGGGCGCAGGCTTAGAAGAGGGTTGAACTACCTGATCCTGTGTCACTTGTTCTACTTGACTGACAAAAAAGATCAGCGTAAATTGCTGCCCCATCTCCCGTTTAACAAATGCCTCTAGAAGTCGTACCTGCTTAGGAGTAATCATTCCCTGAGATCGTACAGTTAACCGGACCTGGGGGGGTTTAGTTAACCAGTTTGTATCAAAATTTACCAACTCTAATTGTTGAAAGGTAATTGTTCGACTGACTAGCGCAGCCTTGAGGCTACTTTCCAGGCGAGTTTGGCGTACCAATTCAGCAAAACTGACACTCAACGGCAATAGCAGAACTCCTGTAAATGAGACTGCCCAAATTAAGGCTTTCTGAGCGCGTCTGAACGGTGTATAGCCCGTTACCAGAAACGTCAACATACAAGATAAGGCAATGCCCAACAGATTAGTCAGATAGAGCAGAATAGCTCCCAAACTAAGGGACCAGTTAGCTTGGGCTAGCCCTAATCCCACTACACAGATAGGCGGCATCAAAGCGACAGCGATCGCAGTTCCTGCTAAACTCGTTGAGATTTTGGGTTGAACTTTGGCATAGCCACTGATGCCGCCTGCGGCTACCGCAATCCCCAAATCCAGCAAGGTTGGCTTCGAGCGGGACAGCACTTCACTGCCAAAGGTGGAAATTCCCGTTAGCAACCCCAATCCCACCGCTAATGCAACTGCCAATATTGTTCCGACAATAACTGCACTCAATCCCTGACGGAACAGGGGAATATTTCCAGCCAGTGCCCCAAATGCCAGCCCCCGAATGGGCAACATGAGCGGAGCAATAATCATGGCCCCAATGATGACAGCGGTGCTGTTGGTCAGCAGGCCAAAGGTGGCGATCGTGCAAGACCCTACAATCAAGATCAAGTATGTCGTGTTTATAGCCGATTCTTCCAAGAGATCATCTTGCATCTGCTGAAGCTGAACAGGGTCAATCTGTTTCTGCCGGAATCGTCTAAAGCGACTACGGATCGACGTTAGCATGATTCACCTCTTCTGCCTGATCAGTAGCTGGTGCAATTAAACTCAAGATGATTTTGGGGCTGGAGGGGGTTGCTTCCCCTGACTGGAACACCCCCAACCATTTCTTCTTATAATTCATTACGCCTACTTGTCTACCACTTTAAAGGAATGGAAATTGCAGATGGGGGGCAGGGGCTTTTAAGCTGGGTAAGGGCTTCACCGACTTTTGCGCAAAGCATAGCAATAACAAGAGGGTAGGACGGTGACAAATGTCATCATCCCACCC
>JBAUTA010000490.1:0-14282 GCA_049581985.1 Kovacikia sp. | reverse complement strand
TCACACTCATCAAGCCACCAGCTTTGCTGGGGGTGTCTGACTCTTTACAGATTTCTCTTTACCAGATTTAAAGAGTCAGGGATCTGGACAACCGTATAGTTTGCAGTAGCAATCACTAATCTTACTCTACCAAAAGGATAAATATTTACAAAGAAACTAACGCCTGATAAGGAGCTGGGTGCAATCAAGCTAAAGATGATTTGCAACGCTAGTTGCAATTTACCCAAACCGATAACCAAACCCGCGCACTGTCACCAGATACTCTGGATTACTGGGATCAATTTCTAGTTTCTCCCGCAGCCAACGGATGTGGACATCGACTGTCTTGCTGTCTCCAATAAAATCGGGGCCCCAGATCCGCTCAAGCAATTGCTCCCGCGACCAAACCCGGCGCGGATAGCTCATGAACAATTCCAGGATTTTGAATTCCTTGGGCGAAAAGTTGATCTCTTCTCCTCGTACAATCACCCGACATTCGTGGGGATAGAGGGTAATATCACGAAACTTGAGCGATGGTTGCTCTGGCTGCACCTGGAGGTGGTTATAGCGGCGCAGCAGTGCCCTACAGCGGGCAACCAACTCACGGATCCCAAAGGGCTTTGTCAGATAGTCATCAGCGCCAACTTCTAAACCAACCACCCGATCGGTTTCGCTACCTTTTGCGCTTAGCATCAAAATTGGCACATTGTTCCCTTCGCGTCGGATCAAACGGCAAAGATCCAACCCATTGATATAAGGCAACATCAAATCTAAAACGATCAAATCAAACCGTTGATTTGAAAACTGCCCCTGCCCTAAAAACGGCACCTTAAAGGCAAAGCCATTATCAGCAGACTCATCCATCTGGTGAATCAGATCGAGGGCAGCACGACCGTCTTCTGCCGTCAACACTTCATACCCTTCATCTGCAAGAGCCAAGGCGATCGTTTCGCAGATTAGGGACTCATCTTCAACAACTAAAACTCGACCCATCTTCAGACTTGACTGACTCTTTGGCGCATCAGAAGGCAACGTGATTGGCATGATACTTACTGACTCCTATCAGTTCAGCCTGATTCTACCATTAGTCATAGAGTTCGGTATGGCTTGATACCATTCATATGTCAGTCTTATGTAACACATCTATATTAAGGCGACGCATGCAAGCAACTCTAGTGGGGGGGGCTTTCTCGCCCGTTCAGACAAGAGAGCTCACTTCGCCATCCTGGGGACGCAGGATAACCCATTGTTGCCTTTACCGTAGTTTACTAGACTTCTACTGAATCACCTGCCAGTTCTGAATCCGCCACTTGTTGTCAATCCGAACCAGGTCGTATTGGACCCGCAACTCAGGATCCGACTTAGAGTCCTTCATCTGTTCGCCATCGTAGGAGTCCATTGATTCGCTCACTTCAGCCGTCACCTTGGCCTGATCAGGTTTATCTTTATTTTGTTCAACCGCAGCAACCTTAACAGTGTGCTTGTATTTCCGGTAAGAGTTACTTTGTTTACTCTCCTCGGAGGCAGCTCGCCACTCGGACAGTTTGGGATCGGTGAGAATCTGATCAAGCTTTTCTGTGGAATGTTCGGGACCCATGGCCAGTGCTTTTGCCGCCAGCCAGGTCTCAATAATCTTCTGAGCAGAATCGTTGTTAAGGACTACTTCTGCAGCGGGATCCGCAGTTACTTGGGGAGGGAGGGCCACCAGGGGAGTGTCAAGTTTAAGATTCAGGAGCTCTTGTTGCTCAGCCTGCTTGGTTGAGGAAGCCTGCCAGGCTTTGAGCACCCAGGCAACCAGAAAGCCCAGCGCCACCATGCCGACAATTACCGCACCTGGCATCAAGTATCGAAGCATACCTGAATTCTTTGATTTGGTGGAATTGGCGTGTCGTCGTGCTGCCACAGCTCGATCCGGAGGTTGACTCCCATCGCCCCGCGATCGTCCTTCCCGCTCTGGACGATCAGCAGACCCAGCGTAAACCGGAGGCTTGCGGGTCTCTGAAGGAGACGGCCCAACTCGCTCTGCAGCAGGCATAGCAGCATTCTCAATTTCAGGCCGATCGCCCGTTAGGGTAGCGGTTCCTGTCCGGGCTGCAATCCGGGTGCGGGCAGCTTCAATCAGCGCTTCTGTTTCACGATCTCGAAGGGATGCTGGCCGACTATTAGTTGCCAGAACGGGCTGCTGAGCCGGAAACTCCTCACTTCTCGCGGAAACGGCAAAGGAATTGCTCTCTACAGGTTGCCTGGGTTGAGCGGCAACCTCTCCCGAACGGGGACGCTCTAACGCCCACTCAGGGGCACTCTCTGCTTCGTTAGGCAATTCTTCAAGATAGGACTGCACCTGGGGATCGGCGAAGTAATCCCGCAAAGAGGCTTGCTGTCGCGACAAATCCCGAAAATGGGGAAAGACCTCATCCTGCAACCAGCGCTCCGCATAGAGGCATAGCCCCGGCAATAAATCGGGTGAGCCCTGGGAATGCTCCCGAATAAAGGCGATCGGTCCGTACTCTTGACTTAGTTCCAAGGCCCGACTGGCTTCTTCCGTCTGCCCCAGGAAGAGGGCACACACTGCCTGTTCCAGATGGACATCCTGACGATTGCTCAATCGCATCAGGAGTAGCTTGGCCCGCCGTACCAGAATGGGTTGCCGCTCGGCAAACCCCCGGGCTAGCAGTGCATAAACCGCCAGATAGGTAGCAACTGCCGAAGGACGTTGCGCTTCCTGCTCAAACAAAACCTGCTGCTCTGCTGCTGTTAGATAGCCGCGCAGTTGTTGAATAAATCTTAAGAAGTCATCGATATTTAAACCGGATTGATCATCGCCTGTCCCATCAATGCCATCTCGTTCCTGCAACATTTCCTGGAGCAGCTGTAAGCCCCGAAAACGTTCTTCCGTATGCTGTTCGGGTAACGCCAACAGTTCCAGAACCCGGTAGGGGCGAAGTTTATAGAGGTCATTCTGAACGTCTCCCCGAACGCCAGCAAATAATCCTTCGCGCAAAAGTAATTGCTGACCCGTTTCGAGCGCCTCGGCCGCATTTTCGTACTGCCCCTGTTGCCATTGCTCCCGACCCAGTTCCAGGCAGGCCAGGGCTACTGTCAGGACGATGTCTGAGAAAATGATATTGGGATCACCAAATTGACCGCTCCTCAGGCTAGAACTACCTCCCGTCAGATAGGGGCGACCCAACTTTAGAACCAATTCGTACTCGCCAAGATCCTGTAAGACCAGCAGCGCCCCAACAAACAGATCATCCTGAACTTCAATACTAGGGGTATAGGCATCCGCGCCAGAATCACCAGCAACCGAGGTCCGCGATCGCCCCGCAGGGGATGTCTCTGCTCCCGGCACGGGCTCATAGGTCTTAGCAAGAAAGCCGGAATCATAGGCCTGTCGCCGCTCTGGACTGGAGAGAACCGCGTACGCTTCATCCAATAGCTTTTTTCGAGATGAAATCGCCGCATCCGAGTACTCCCGACGGGGAAGTTGCAGGGCGCGATCGCGATGTGCCTGTCGCAGTTGCTCAGCGGTAGCCTGAATGGGTAGACCCAATATCCGATAATAGTCAAGCGGTATACGCACAGTACACTTCCCCAGCAGTTAAGAGTAAGGTTAAGCTATGGTAACGAATGATGCCGCCTGAAGAGTGCCATCATCATAACCTGTAGCTGCCAATGTGGCAGTTTACCCCAGGATATTCAAAAATTCCAAGGAAGTTACATTAATTCTCGATATAAAGTTAGAAAGTTTTGCAATAGATTTTGAAGTAGAGCAGTTTCTACCACAGGTAATGAAGTACATTCAACAGGAATTCGGGCGGTAACAGGCAGCAAAAAGTCGCAGGCGGAGAGGTCAGGGGACGATTAGTGCCCCGCACCCAGGACGCAGCATTTGGCTTTAGTTCAAAACGCACAATTCAAAACTCCCCTTTACCCCGTATCCCGTAACTTTTTAACTCCGTACCCTTTTTAGCTAGGACAGATCAATGGTTCAAGAAAGAGCACTCCCGAAGTTTCAAGCAGCAACGGCAACGGTCACTAGACAAGAAGGGCTGCGGCTTTACGAAGATATGGTGTTGGGGCGCTTCTTTGAGGACAAATGCGCCGAAATGTATTATCGCGGCAAAATGTTTGGTTTCGTTCACCTGTACAACGGGCAGGAAGCTATCTCAACAGGCGTCATCCAGGCCATGCGTCCTGGGGAAGACTACGTTTGCAGTACCTATCGGGATCACGTCCATGCCCTCAGTGCTGGGGTGCCTGCTCGCAATGTAATGGCAGAGCTGTTTGGCAAAGCAACTGGGTGCAGCAAGGGGCGGGGTGGCTCAATGCACCTGTTTTCGGCAGAGCATCATCTGCTGGGGGGGTATGCTTTCATCGGTGAGGGCATTCCTGTTGCGACTGGGGCAGCGTTCCAATCCAAATATCGGCGGGAAGTGATGGGAGACGAAACGGCTGATCAGGTGACTGCTGCTTTCTTTGGAGACGGCACAACCAATAATGGTCAATTTTTTGAATGCCTGAACATGGCGGCGCTGTGGAAATTGCCCATTATTTTTGTCGTAGAAAATAATAAATGGGCGATCGGAATGGCGCACGAGCGGGCAACCTCCCAACCAGAAATTTATAAGAAAGCCAGTGTGTTTGGGATGTCCGGAATCGAAGTGGATGGCATGGATGTGTTGGCAGTGCGGGCAGTTGCCCAGGATGCGGTCGCTCGTGCCCGTGCTGGAGAAGGTCCAACCCTGATTGAATGTCTGACCTATCGATTCCGGGGGCACTCTCTGGCAGACCCGGACGAGTTGCGCTCTAAGACAGAGAAGGAAGCCTGGTTGGCACGGGATCCGCTCAAGAAGTTTGCTGCCTATCTGGTGGAGCAAAATCTTGCATCCCAAGCGGAGTTAAAGGAGATTGAGAAGAAAATCCAGGCAGTTGTGGAGGAAGCAGTCCAGTTCGCCCTGGAAAGTCCCGAACCTGATCCCAGTGAACTCTATAATTACGTTTTCGCTGAGGATGAGTGAGCTTGGATGAACGGGATTGATCGAAATAGATCTGCCGATGGAGCAGGTTTTTCCAGGTGCTCTACTAAGGGGAGCAGCAATCTGGCAAGACTGCCCCTACGGCTCTCGCGAATTGGATACCATCGACCACTCTAATTGTCAGGGCTTTGCATGCGGCAGTGTGCTTTTGGTGATTGCCCAGGGTTTTGCCCGCATGCTAAGCCCCTACAGATTATGGGTTTTATTTTGTTCTCATCCCTACAATGGGAAATCTCTTCTCGGAGATTTTCTCCTGTCGAATGCAAGAATCAAATGCAAGAACGAAGTTAGTTTTCAGACAGGTTCCCGACAAGTAGACAGTTGACATGGCAGAATTTTAGATAACTTAAATTAGTAGACCAAAACGAAAGCTTTGAAGGGGGGTAAAGGGGTGGAACCCCTGGCTGGGGGCAACGCCCCTACTCCTACCTTAATTCTCTGTCCTAATCAAACTGGCGACAGCTATAACTTAAAGAAACGCAGTAATTCAGTTTTGCCCCATGACCGCAACCCCTCCGACTCTGCCCAGCCAATACGACTCCACCACGACTGAAGCCAAGTGGCAGAAAGCTTGGGAAGCAAACGATGCCTTCAAAGCCGATCCCAATCATCCGGGTGAACCCTACTGTATTGTCATCCCACCCCCCAACGTGACCGGCAGTCTACACATGGGGCACGCCTTCGAGCACTCCCTGATTGATGTGTTGATCCGGTATCACCGGATGATTGGGCGCAACACCCTGTGGTTACCCGGAACGGATCACGCCAGCATTGCCGTCAGCGCTATTCTTGATCGCGAGCTGGAGTCTCAGGCCAAAAAACGGCAGGATGTGGGGCGCGAGGCTTATCTGCAACGGGCCTGGCAATGGAAAGAAGAATCCGGTGGGACGATCGTCGGCCAACTTCGCCGGTTGGGGCTTTCCGTGGACTGGTCGCGGGAGCGATTCACCATGGACGAGGGGCTTTCCAACGCTGTGCTGGAAGCATTCATCCAACTCTATGACGAGGGTTTAATTTATCGGGGAAATTATCTGGTTAACTGGTGCCCTGCCAGCCAATCTGCCGTTTCGGACCTGGAAGTGGAAAACCAGGAGGTTAATGGTCATCTGTGGCATTTTCGCTATCCGCTTGCCGATGGATCTGGCTATGTGGAGGTGGCAACCACACGCCCGGAAACAATGTTGGGCGACACCGCAGTAGCCGTGAACCCTGAGGACGATCGCTACAAGCACCTGGTCGGCAAAACGATTATCCTACCGATCATGAATCGGCAGATCCCTGTCATTGCTGATGCCTATGTGGACTCTAGCTTTGGCACTGGCGTTGTTAAAGTTACTCCCGCCCATGACTCCAATGACTTTGAGATGGGCAAACGCCATAACCTGGACTTCATCAACCTGATGAATAAGGACGGTTCTTTGAATGAGAATTCGGGACCTTTCCAGGGGCAAGATCGCTTCGTTGCCCGTAAAAATGTAGTTGCGAAGCTAGAGGCAGAAGGCTTTCTGGTCAAGATAGAAGACTATAAGCATACAGTACCCTACAGCGATCGGGGTAAAGTCCCCGTCGAGCCCCTCCTTTCAACCCAGTGGTTTGTCAAAATTGCACCCCTATCCCAACGGGCCTTAGAATTCCTGGATCAGCAAAATTCTCCCGCCTTTGTCCCAGAACGTTGGTTGAAGGTCTATCGAGATTGGCTGGTCAGTCTGCGAGATTGGTGCATTTCTCGCCAACTCTGGTGGGGGCACCAGATTCCCGCCTGGTATGCGATTAGTGAAACCGGCGGCGAGATTTGGGATAATACCCCCTTTGTGGTGGCTCGGAATGAGGTAGAAGCAAGAGAGAAAGCGATCGCCCAGTTTGGACCTGATGTGCAGTTAGCACAGGATCCAGACGTGTTGGATACCTGGTTCTCATCCGGACTGTGGCCCTTTTCAACCTTAGGCTGGCCTGAGCAAACCCCCGACCTAAAACGCTACTATCCCACAACTACGCTGGTTACAGGCTTCGATATTATCTTTTTCTGGGTTGCCCGCATGACGATGATGGCAGCACACTTTACCGGCCAGATGCCGTTTCAAACCGTTTACATTCATGGCTTGGTGCGGGATGAAAATAATAAAAAGATGTCCAAGTCTGCCAACAATGGCATTGACCCCTTACTCCTGATCAACAAATACGGCACCGATGCCCTGCGCTATACCCTGGTTAAAGAAGTTGTTGGAGCAGGTCAGGACATTCGCTTAGAGTACAATCGCAAAACCGATGAATCCACTTCGGTGGAAGCCTCCCGCAACTTTACAAATAAACTGTGGAATGCCTCCCGGTTTGTGTTGATGAACCTGGGGGATTTAAAATTCAAGGTTGAAGATTTTAGATTGCTGTCCGCTAATTTTCAATCTTCAAGCTCGAATCTCCAATTGTCCGATCGCTGGATTCTCTCACGCTTTAATCAGGTTGTTCGGCAAACGCGCACTGACATTGACTCCTTTGGTTTGGGTGAAGCAGCTAAAGGACTGTACGAATTTATCTGGGGCGACTTTTGTGACTGGTATATCGAGCTGGTGAAATCTCGCCTGCAGGGAGAAGATCCTAAATCTCGCCAGACCGCTCAACAAGTGTTGGCATTTGTCCTGGAGGGCACCCTCCAGCTTCTGCACCCCTTCATGCCCCATATTACTGAGGAAATCTGGCATACCCTAACCCAGGCGGGCGAGGATCAATTTCTGGCCTTGCAATCCTACCCGGAACCAGACACCAATCTAATTGATGCCGAATTGGAGCAACAGTTTGATTTGCTATTTGGCACGATTCGGACAATTCGCAACCTGCGGGCAGAAGCGGAGGTGAAACCAGGGGTGAAGGTGCAGACGATTTTGCAGAGTGAAAGCGATCGCGAACGGCAAATTCTAACTGGGGGGCAATCCTACATTCAAGATCTGGCAAAAATTGAAACTCTTACCATTACCTCCACCCCGCCCTCGGAATCGACCCAAATGTTTGCAGGCGTGATTGGCACGGTTCAGGTATTACTTCCCCTGGCTGGAGTGGTCGATGTTGCAGCCCTGCGGGCCAAAATCGAGCGGGATTTGAAGAAGATTCAGGCAGAAATTCAAGGTTTAGGAAATCGATTGAGTAACCCTAATTTTGTTAACAAAACGCCTGCTGAGGTGGTTGAGGGAGCACGAGCCACCCTTTCAGAGGCAGAAAAGCAAGCAGAAATCCTGCAAAACCGTCTTTCTAGTTTGTAGATGACAGCTTATGGGGAGATAAAGCTATACTTTTTACGAAAGATAAGATCCTGTGAGTTCCAGGCGCAGGAACCAGGCAAAAGCTATGAAGTTTTAGCAAGACAGAGGGCTGTCTCTTGAAGGATAGTCTTAAGGGCTTTATGGTTGTTTCAACATGGGCACAAAGCAGAGAGACGAAATGATGTTGTATCTGGCACAGGTACAAAAAAAGGGGTTCCTAGGTAAGGCGGGACTGCAGCTACTTGCTCGTCAGAGATCCGAAAATGCTTGGACGTTGGTTACTGAAGAGGAAACCATCCTCTCCACTGAGGCAGGCAATTTTAGTGAAGGCCTGTTGGTTTTAGTCGAATTGACTAACAACAATCAAGTTTTGTCGATTAAGGATGCGAAGGACTGGGTCCTGGATATTCTTCAAAAATTTCTGGTAACGGGTATCACTCCAACGTTTTTGCAGCAGGAAACGGAACGGGCAGAACAATGGCGACAGTCCTTAACCTTGCAAAGTCAGGAACTCGATCGCCGTGCCCTGGAACTGGAAGCCCGTCGGGAACAAATTCAGGATTTAGAAGAAACCTTGAAGCGGGAAAAAAAAATGGTAGAAACGATTAATTCGGCCCAACACAAAGCTAAGCCGAATTAATTGAGTTAGCTTTTCTGACGTTAGCCTTTCTGGCTAACAGTTAATGCAATTGGCTATTGTCGAGCTGGGGAAAGACGGGGTTGGGTGGTCTGCAAGGGCGATGATGATAAAGGTATTTCATCAACACGCTCTATCTCCTCTGCCAGCAAAAACTCCCGAATAAATCGAGCAATCGCTCGTTGGGCCAGTCCTCCTGCAATTTGCTGCCCCATTTGATGGGCCTGAGGGTTCCACAACAGGCGTGGGATTACAGGCAGAATCTTAGTTGGGTCAAACCCACGCGTGTCCTGAAGAATGGCCCAAATCCGCTTAACGTGCTCCAGGGACTTTTGGTTATCAACCGAAATGGGGGAGCGGTTGAGGGTCAACCCAAATTGTTCACCCAGAGTATAACTAAAGCGGTTAAAAGCACTGGTAGCTAGCGTATCTACGCCTTTAACGATTTCGTCTACCAGATGATAGCGAATCAACTCCCCTCGCTCTGAGAATAGGTAATCCAGGGTTTGATCCACAACCTGACTCAAGTCATAATCACTGCTGCTACGGGCATTGCGGAGCAAATTTTCCAACCGATTCCAACGAAAGTCTCCATCTTTGAACAGCAAATCCCGTAGGGATGCTCGCAATTCTGGCGCGGGATCGGTCAAAAGCCGCTTTGCGACATAGGGATAGGCCTTACTCAGCACCTTAAAGTTCGGGTCAACGTTGATGGCAATCCCTTCCAGGGTGACCAGCGATCGAATAATCAGGGCATAGTAAGCAGGTACCCGAAAAGGATATTCATACATCAATGCCGAAAGCTGATCCGTGATGCTTTTAATGTTAATCTCCGCAACGCTGGCTCCTAAGGCTTCACTGAAGACCGATGCAAAGGCAGGAATAATTGGAGTCAGGTCGGTATCAGGGGTCAGGAATTCTAGCTTGACGTAATCCTGAGCTAGGCCTTCAAAGTCGCGGTTAACCAAATGAACGATCGCCTCAATCAGTCCGTAGCGCTGGGGTGGCTTCACCTCACTCATCATGCCAAAGTCCAGATAGGCTAGCTTCCCATCAGGCGTGGCCAGCAAATTTCCAGGATGGGGATCGGCATGGAAAAATCCGTATTCCAGCAGTTGCCTGAGGGAACATTGGACACCCACATCAATCAGGTAACTGGCATCCACGCCCTGGGCACGAATCGCTTCCGGCTGAGTCAGCTTGGTGCCCGTAATCCACTCCATGGTCAAAACCCGTCGTCCAGTATATTCCCAGTAAATTTTGGGAACATAAATATCTGGCAGACTCCCATAGAGCTTAGCGAACCGTTCCGCATTCCGCCCCTCATGGTTGTAGTCCATTTCTTCGTAAATCCGGGCGGCAAATTCGTCCATGATGCCGACCAGATCACTGCGAACCCGTTTCACATTGCGCTGCACCAACCCAGCAAGCTGGCGCAGAACATACATGTCAAGGGCAATCCCCTTAGCCAAACCAGGACGCTGAACCTTGACCGCAACCACCTCACCCGTTTTCAACTTGCCTTTGTAAACCTGTCCCAGGGAAGCTGCTGCGATCGGATCCTCCGTCAATTCCGCATAAATTTCTGCCGGAGGGCTACCCAATTCCTCCTCAATAAACCGGTACGCCACTGCATTGTCAAAGGGTGGCAATTGATCCTGGAGCTTTGCCAGCTCTTCCAGGTAAACAGGCGGCACTAAATCGGGGCGCGTAGAAACTGCCTGCCCTACTTTGATAAACGCTGGCCCTAGCCGCGTAATCATCTCTCTCAAGCGAGCCGCCTGTTGTCGCTGCTTGCGCTCACTTGTGCCTGTGCGGTTGCCCCACCACACGCTCAAACCAAAGCTCAGAAACGGCAAGAAGATTTGCAGAAAACGTCTTGCAACACGAAATGGGCGCTGACGATAATAATCGGAATTCAACTCCGGATCGTACCGGAGGATTACTTCATTTTCAATCTCAACCGGAGGCAACATCGGAGTAGACCCCAGCCGTTCATCAATATCTGGCAACAACTCCCCCTCGATCGTCAACCTGGAAGAAATGCTTTCTCCAGCAGTTCCGTTAGTTGGATGGGCAGAAGGGATGCCAGTCGCTCTTTCGGCATCAAACGGAACCGATTTGAGGGGTGCAGTCTTCACATTCATGGATTTGGAGCCAGATAGGAACGATTGTATGTAAAGTATTGTAACAAGTAATTGAGGGTCACTCCTTCAAGTTAACCATTCTGGCTCCCGCTTTGTGTTGTCCAAAAGGCAGATGGAGGGTGAATTTTCCCTACTCCTGATTTCGGACTTTCCGTACTTATACAGCGATCCGATTTGGATGGTGAAAGCCTTTTCCGCCCAGGGAAAGGCTTTCACCACTCGGCTTGTTCGCAAATGATTTAGGACTGCTATATATGGTACTTTGTGATAGTTTGATTGTTCTGTCTTCGTACAAGTGGATGAGTTACTCCCAAGCCCAGGCAAAATCTTCTCAATCATCTGAATCTAAAGGCGCTGGACGATCGCGGCGACGATTTGCAATTATCAACGCAGATGATTTTGGTTTTTCCCACGGAGTCAATCGTGCCATTATCGAGGCCCACGAACGGGGAGTTTTGACCAGTACCAGTTTAATGGTGGGTGCGCCAGCTTTTGCAGAAGCGGTTGAGATGGCGAAGGCGCACCCCAATTTGGGAGTTGGGCTACATTTAACCCTGGGTAAGGGTAAGTCGGTTTTGCCCCCAACTCAGATTCCGCATTTGGTTGATAGCGAAGGAAATTTTTCGAATGAACCGAATCGGGCGGGTCTCTATTACCAGTTTAATGCCGCAGCTCGTCGCGAAATTCCATTAGAGATTCGGGCCCAACTGGAAAAGTTTCGATCGACCGGGCTGAGGTTATCCCACGTTGATGGGCATCTACACATGCACTCCCATCCGGTGATTTTGCGATCGCTGGTTGCCCTTGCGGACGAGTTCGACATTAAGGTAATCCGGCTACCTTCGGAAGAACTTCAGCTCACCTTAAAGATTGACAGAAGCGACCTGCAAACAAAAGTGGTGTGGGCTTCCGTCTTTTGGGGACTCCGACTGTATGGAGAAAAGGTCCTCAAGTCCAGGGGAATTGGTTTTGTCGATCGGGTTTATGGCTTTTTGCAAAGCGGCAGGATGACGGAAGATTACCTGCTGGCACTGGTTCCGCAAATTCAGGCAGATGTGGTGGAAATTTATTCCCATCCTGCGATCGCCAATCCCGATGAACCCGTCAACAGTCCGATCGGTTGGGGACCACGGGAACTGGAAGCATTGACCAGCGATCGGGTGCGGGCAGCGCTCACTACGAGCGGCTTTGAATTAGTTAACTTCAACGCCTGGGAAACGATTGCAGCCCAATAATCCAGGCTCAGAAGCGGGATACGGAGCAGGAGCGGCTAATTAGAAAACAAATCGAGTTGGGTTGGAAGTTCTTGCGCAATTGCATTCCAGGGAAGGGGTGGAATTGGAGCACCGTGCTGCTCTAGTAACTGCTGAAAATGGCGGGCATTTGCGGGTGATCGTTCCTCCACCGGGCAATGCACAAAGAAGTAAATTCGAGTTCCCTGGCCTAGCCACTCGTCTACCTGCGTGAGCCATTCCTGCATAAACGGCTGGTTGATGGTCCGATCGGGGTGGCTGATATAGCGGATCAGGCTGAAGGGAGCCGTAACGCTCAGTTGCAAAGGTAGACGGGGTTTGCGCCGTTCTGAATGCAATTGGGGATGATCCGGTACCTCGTACATCGGGCGGCTATCGAGTAAGACTCGCCCGATGCCCAGTTCCTTCAACAAGTCAGTCAGTTTGCTGCTGTGCGGCTCTTTAAACCAATCGGGGTGACGCACCTCCAGCGCAAACTCAGCTTTTTTCTGGGGCAGGGCCGTCAGAAAGGCTCGCAAATCGTCCCAATGAGCTGGGCCATAGCCAGGGGGAAGCTGAGCAAAAAGCGGTCCCAGGCGATCGCCCAACCCACCCATGCGTTCGATAAAGTAGAGCGTCTCTGGAATCCGGGGTTCCAGATCTCCGGCATGGGTACAAGATTTGGGCAGTTTGAGGCAAAATTCAAACCCTGCAGGTGTTTCCGATGCCCAACGATCGACGGTTTCCGAATCAGGGATTGAATAGAAGGTGGTATTTCCTTCAACCGTTGTAAACCGCTGACTGTAAAGGCGTAAAAACTCCCTAGCATGACTACCGGGTGGGAAGAAATCCCCTAACCAGCCCTTGTAAGCCCAGATTGCACAGCCAATACGAAAATCCATAGACGATCGAGGTGTGTTTGCGTCATCGTAGCTAATTCCCAGCGATCGCGCTGCCGGGACTGCGATCGGCGATTTATAGCCGTAGCCCTCTTGGTTAGGACGGGGTGCAGGGGTGGAACCCCTGGCTGGGGTTGTGATCACGACCTGGCTTTCACACCCGATTCAACTCTGGGGTGCATGGGGCTTAACTGATTTCCCTGGATTCTCGACTGAGCATTGGGGGGGGTTGGGTAGTCAAAATTCAAAATCTCATCGCCCAAATCGCTAGAAATTCCCATTGACCCTATAAAATCCTTCTAGAGCCATCCCCATGAAGGTCAGCATGAGCGAAGCAACTGAGACGATTTTCAGCAAGATTATTCGCAAGGAAATTCCCGCCGATATTGTTTATGAAGATAATCTGGCGATCGCCTTTAGAGACGTTAATCCCCAGGCTCCGGTTCATATCCTGGTCATTCCGAAGCAGCCGATCGCCAAGCTGTCCGATGCGGAATCCAAAGATCATGCCCTGATGGGCCACCTCCTGCTTACTGCAAAGCGCGTTGCCGACCAGGAAGGTCTGACCAACGGCTATCGGCTTGTGATCAACACTGGCCCCGATGGGGGTCAAACCGTTTACCATCTCCACCTTCACATCCTGGGTGGACGTCAGTTGCATTGGCCCCCAGGTTAAGAGGCAGGTCCATGAATCCGGCAGAAGCATCCGATGCCTTCAGACATCATTTGATTATCTGTGCTCAAATTCTTATCTATATCATTGGCCTTACCTGGTTTCTCTGGGTATTCAACACACTCTTTCTAGGCAAAGCACTGGATGACCATTTAGGAATTCGCCCACGCAAACTTGAGGGCCTCTGGGGAATTGCTTTTTCGCCATTACTGCATGCCGATATAGACCACCTGGTGGGAAATACCAAGGCATTTCTCGTCATGGGGGGGCTTGTTCTGCTCAAAGGATTGGAAGACTTTACCGTTGTTACCTTAACTGCTGCATTCGTGGGTGGGTTAGGCACCTGGCTATTTGGCAGAGACAATTCCATCCACATTGGTGCTAGCGGCGTCATTTTTGGGTGTTTAGGGTTTTCCCTACTGCGG
>JBAUTA010000489.1:0-2603 GCA_049581985.1 Kovacikia sp. | reverse complement strand
ACTTTCTTGCTTTCTGCACTATTCTTCTACAAGCTTTATGAAAAAAGCTGATTGGGAAACCGCTAATTCGCTTTAGGAGTCCTGTAGAAATAACTTGATCAGGCAAGGGGCTTAAGCCCCTTGTTCAAGCTACTGGATAGATCCAAGTGAGCAACTTGTTTTTACAAGCTGCCTTAGTGCTTTTGTTCAGGAAGGTTTAAGCTTGAAAAACCTTGACTTTTGGGTATTGCCGTCTATTGCCTGCCACAACCATTGACTCAGCGGCGATCGCCCATTGTCTTGCTGCCCGCAACGCAGCGAGTGACAGAGGCGGTGGAGCAGAGTCGGTTGTGCCAGGTGAGCCAGGAGCGATCGCAACTTCGCCTTATCCAGCGGAGATTTGGGAAACATCCGATCCTGCAAACTCCTAAGCATCTGGCTCCACACCCAACCCTCTCAACTGCTCCGCCAATCTTTGCGATTTCATCTCCGCCTGAGCCGCCGCCTCCATCGCCTGAGCCGCGGCCTCCGCTGGCGTTAGCACCAACTCCCCCGATGCCAAAAAATATCGCAACATCCCATCCCACACGCCCAAAAATACCCCCAGCGTCTCACTCCAGCAGTAGCCCGCCTCATTGGGGGCGATCGCCTCATAGCGCTGATTCACCAATCGAAATCCCTCAAACTCCAGCGTTTCCGGCGAAAACCAGAAATACTCTGGTGTCCGAAACCGATCCTGATAGAGCCGCTTCTTCAGATTTTTATCTGTTTGTGCCGTCGAATCCGACAACAGTTCAATAATCAAATCTGGGTATTGCCCCCCTTCTTCCCACACCACCCACGATCTCCGGGGTCGCCGCTCCGTGTGATTCACTAAAAAGAAATCTGGGCCGCGAAACTCTCGACTCTTCAACTGCTCTCGACTAAAGTAGATCGTCAAATTTGCCCCAACAAAAAAGTCAGAACGATCGCGCCACAGCCACTCTAAACATGCCACCAACAACGCCAACTGAGCATAATGCAACGAACTTTCCATTTCCGGTTCATTGCTCTCCAGTTGGCTGGCATCCGGCATTAAATCTGCCAACTCCTGAGCTGTTAGTGCCACGATCGGTGTCCTCCCTGCCGAGCATCAACCTCGGTTTCCCCATTGTATAAGCCCCGCTCAAACCTCTTCACCCAGAAACCCCAAAAATCGATGCTAACACTAGCCTTGCCTCTGAAAAATACGGCAGAGCAACGGTTTCCTCCCGTGGCACAATCCGCCGATTACGATACCCAAACTGCCCCGGTACCACCTCCGCAGGCTCGCTATAGGTTTCCAAATAGCGATCGCCGATATTAAACAGCCAATAGTCTGAAATTCCCGCTTCAGCGTAGAGAGAAAGCTTCACCGTGCGATCGTACTCCAGCGACGAATCCGCCACTTCCATCACCAGGATCGTTTCCTCTGGTGTCGGGTGAGCGGCGGCATAATCATCGTCCCGGTTTTGCACAATGGAAAAATCCGGTTCCGGTTCCCCATCAAAGGATAAAGTAATGGGAGATTGGCAGCGGAGAGTGGCGCGATCGCCCACTAAGCCAGGTAAGACTCTGAGTAAGCGAGTGATACAGGTCTCGTAGGCGGTGCCTCGTGCTGCCATTTGAATCAACTCTCCCCGAATCAGTTCGATGTGGTCATCCTCACCCAAAAAGCCGAGTTCCACCAAACGGTGATAGTCCTGCACCGTGAATCGAACAGGCTGCGGCATTTGGATAGGTTTTGTGGCGGTTACGATCATTGAGCCTCCTTGATGGCATCTAGGACTGTACCAAAGAACTTGAGTTCAGCTTACAGATGGCAGACGAGACAGGGCAAGGTTTCGTCGTCTTCATCCAAAATGGCTTCTAATGCTTCCACCAATGGGCGATCGGGCTTTTGTTGTGCCTCCCGCGCCATTGCCTTGTGATGGTCGGCAATAATTTGATTTTTTCGCTCTAGCAGTTCCAGCAACGTTTCGCCCTGGGTCCAGGTGTAGGTTCTACCATCTTTGTGCTGCTGCTCATAATCAACGGCTTTCTGAAACAGGTCGGGATGGTTCTGGTGCAGCATCACCCACTCATATTTGCGCTGAAAAAAGCAAAAATAGCAGCCCGATCGCGATCGCCACTCATAATATTTAGGCAATCCAATACCGCTTTCCTCCAGCAAATGCAAAATATCGGCTTTCACCAGACCCCGTTCTTTGAAGGGATAGACGGGCTGAATATTGGGTTTGGTAGAAATGTAGCCGTCTCGATGTTCGTCAGCGCGGATGCCAATATAGCTAATAGTTTCATCCTCTCCGATAAACTTTTCCAAAGGATGGATTTTCATCTGCTTGGTACACCACCGCATCTGTGGTGAAGGGAGAACGCCACCATAAATGTCCAACCAATGATCAAAGCCTCGCTTCTCACTCAAGTATTCAATTTTGATCCCCAGTCGCGCTTTGATGCGCTCCAGATATTCATAGGTTTCCGGCAATTCTTGGTGGGTATCACAGAAAAAGTATTCCATCTGGGGAATCTCCTGATGCAGCAAAATTGCCAGCGCCGTACTGTCTTTGCCGCCCGATAGTCCCAGAATATGCCTCACCATGCTG
>JBAUTA010000488.1:0-2021 GCA_049581985.1 Kovacikia sp. | reverse complement strand
CCCTTAAACAGGGTGCCTCCAGTTCTCCCGTCATGGATACGGCCCTGCCTCTGGCAAAGACATACGATTTGCCGATTATGGTGCATCTGGGCCGCTTTCCTGCCGATGCAGTCTTACCCACAGACGTATTGCTAGATCTGCTGCGTCCAGGAGATATCATTACCCATGCCTACCAACCCCGACACGGACTGTATGACGCAGAAGGAAATCTGCTTCCAGTTGCAAGGAAGGCAATCGATCGGGGAATTTTGCTAGATGTCGGACACAGCGGCAATGATTTCTCGTTCAAAACCGCGCAATTGGGTTTGGCTCAGGGAATTTTGCCCGATACTATTTCTACCGATTTGAACTGCTTTAACATTGACACCGTGGGAAGTTTGGCATTGACAATGACTAAGTTTATGGAACTGGGCTTATCCCTGACTCAAGTGATTGAACGGGTCACAATTAACCCCGCAAAAGCCCTCCGCAAAACTGACGAAAGTGGCAGCTTGAAGCCGGGCGCGATCGCCGACTTTACCCTGGCCGAGCTGGTCAACCAAACAGCCAACTTACAAGACGGCAATGGCGGCATTCTTCCTGTCTCCCAAATTCTCAAAGTGCGCGGAGTCTGTCGCGCTGGCAAGTTTTCCTGGATTGACCAGATGCCCTTTGATCAGGAACTTGAGCCAGTTTTGGCGATTAGCCATTAATCATGGGCCCTGGGTTAGAAAGCAGGAGTTAGATCCCTCCAATTCCCCACCCTCAATCCCCCATCCAGAACTCTCCCCCACCCCATCTCCCCAATGCTCGAAATCCTCACCGCTTCCCCTCACCCCCCGGACTCCTGGGCAACATTTGTCCAGGAAATTGAATCTGATCTGGAAATCCATCGAAACAAAGCCTTTTCAGAAGCGCCGGAACAGGCGTTTGCTGCGGCCCAAGTTGCTCACCAACCCTGGCCTCAGGAGCGGGTGATAGAGTGGCTGAGTTTTCAGACCTACTATGAATACCAGGCAATTTTGTTCATCAGTAAGTGGCTACAAACTACGCCTGAAAAAGATGTGATCGTTCTTTTATGTCACCAGATTGAGGACGAAGCGAATCACTTTAACTGGTTGAATCAACACCTGGAGCAGATGGGGGCAAGCCTATCTGAATGGACTCCCCTACCAGAAATGGTGGATTGGGTAGAAACCTTTTATGGCTCCTTATCTGATACCGTTTCCCGACTTGCAGCCCATAATCTGGCAGGGGAATCGGGCGCTTGCCGATCATTTGACAGCATTGTGCCCTTTTTACCCGAAGACTTGCAGAAAACGATGCGCCGCATCATGCCCGACGAACAGTTTCACCTGAAGCTAGGACGGTTCGTTTTGAGTAAATACTGTGTCACTGAAGCGCAAAAAGCACAGGCACGACATTACGCGCTGCAAGTCGCCGCCCTGGAAGCCCGGGCGATCGCGGCATTTAACCAGAAGTTAGCCGCCCTGGATCGCTGAAATAAAGCCAGAGGGCAGAAGGAACCTTGAAGATGCAGCCGACTCCCAATCATCAATTGTCTCGCCCTTCCTGCCCAATTCAGCGCCCCCAGCACACCCTTCTTAACCCTTTATGCCTTTCGATAAACGGCATTTTCAGCCCTCCCCCAAACTTGCCTACTGCTACTGCACAGAACATACCCATCAAACTATTCTGCAGCGGCAACAGGCAAATCCACTGCCGTTTGCGGAGGCCATGCAAGTCCATTGTGAATGTGGCGATCGCTGCGGTCGCTGCCTTTATCCGCTTGAGCATCTATTTCGCACTGAGGGATGCTTCCTCGAATAGCTAGCGGAAGAGCGAGGAAGGGTGTAGGGTGTTTGAGAGTTGTTAAGGATAAAGGATAGGGCATCAGGGCTAAAAGCTAAAGGAAGAGTCGTCATCCTGATTAGCTTCGACCGTTTGTCTTGAACTCCCAGGGTTTATTTTTATCCTTTATCCTTCCTCCCTTATCCTTTCCTCCTCTCGTATCATCATGGGTAGCACCGTCATTCGTAATG